>JAEWKR010000020.1 GCA_023457715.1 Verrucomicrobiota bacterium | reverse complement strand
CGTCCAACGTCCAACATCCAACGTCCAACATCCAACATCCAACGTCCAACATCCAACGTCCAACATCGAACATCGAACATCGAACATCGAACATCGAACATCGAACATCGAACATCGAACATCGAACATCGAACATCGAACGAGTCCGCGGCTATCCGAACGTAGCGAAGAGCGCCAGCAATTCGATCGGCGGAGCCCGCGTTTTCGCCACGTCCCTCCTCGGATTTCGAATCGCTGGCGCTCTTCGCTACGCCCAAGCGCCTTCGTGTAGCGAGGAGCACCAGCGAGTCGACGGCTGACCTCCAAAGCCCCGACAAATAAACCGGTCTGGCGCGAGGACCGAGCCTCCGTGTCCTCTGTGTCGGAGCTCTGTGCTCTCTGTGGCTACTTCGGAATTCAGGTCGAACATCGAATCGAACATCGAACATCGAACATCGAACCACCTGGCGCGCTATGCGAAAGCGGTGGAGGGCGAGCGCTTGGTGTAGCGAAGAGCGCCAGCGATTCGATGACTGGAGGGCAGGGCGAAAACTCAACATCCAACGTCCAACGTCCAACCTGGATTCCGAAGTAGCCACAGACCTCTGTGGCGAAATCGGTATTCAGGTTCGATGTTCAGCTTGAGGATCTGTCATCGCCAGCGAACGATGGTGATCGCTCGGCTCTGGATCTCTCAACTCCCAACCCGCTTTCCCATGTCCAAATGGCTGCTGATTGATGGCTTCAACCTGGCGTATCGTTGCTTCCACGCCCTTCCGGAGCTGACGTCGTCGACGGGACGTCCCACGGGTGCACTACATGGGTGGGTGAAGTCGCTCTGGAAGCTGATCGACCAGGAAAAGCCGGATGCCACCCTGGTGTTCTTCGATCTGGGTGAGTCGGAGGACCGCGTCGCGCTCCACGCGAGCTACAAGGCGCAGCGCAAGCCGATGCCAGAGCCACTCCAGCACCAGATCGAACCGATCAAGGCGCTGACTCGCGCCATGGGTCTCGCCGGCATTGAGCAGGAGGGGGTGGAGAGCGATGACCTCCTGGCGTCCGAGGCGGTCGCGCTCGCGCGGCAGGGCCATGAGGTTCTGATCGTGAGCAGCGACAAGGACTTCGCCCAGATCGTCGACGATCGGATCAAGATCATGCTGCCGCCGCCGTCGGCCAATCCGAAACTCGGCTGGCGTTTGCTGGATACCGCCGGCGTGCAGGAGAAGTTCGGAGTCCCGCCCGTCCAGATCGCGCACTATCTCGCGTTGGTGGGCGACACCTCCGACAACATCCCGGGCCTCGATGGGGTGGGTCCGAAGACGGCCGCGAAATGGCTCGCCGAGTGCGGCGGAAGCGTGGACTGCGTGCTCGAGAAGGCGGCGGAGCTGAAGCCCGAGCGTTTCCGCGAGGCTGTCGCCGCGAGTGCCGACCGGCTGCGGCTCAACCTGCGGCTGACGACGTTGAATCTGAATCTGCCGCCGGTGAAACCCGACTGGCGGACGCCGCAGCCGGAAGAGCTGTTCCGGCTGCTCGATGAGTACGAGATGCGCTCCACTGGTGCCGAAGCGCGGAAGCGTTATACGGGTGGAGGGATGGCGGCACCGGCATTTGCTCCCGCCTCCCCGAAGCCAATTCCATCCCGCGCCGAAAAAGCGGAGCAGACGGAGCTGTTCTAGGCCCTGATTGCCTCACGCGAAGGTCGCAAAGGGCGCGAAGGTTCTAATCAGGCCGAGCTGGCGGTCCCCGCTACGGCCCCGATCGATGTAGCGGAGAGCGCCAGCGATTCGGGGTTTGGGTCGGAATCGGCGTTCCAGGCTTTCCTTTGCGCCCTTCGCGACCTTTGCGTGAGGCAATAATCGTTAGAACGGGCTGAAGGCGCTACGCACTCGATTAGCGCCCCTCGTTCGACACGCCGCGCGGGTCGAAGATGTAGCCAATCCCGTGCACCGTCCGAAAGGCATCGAGCGTCAACCCGTGGGCGCTGAACAAGTCGCGCACCTTCACGATGTACTGGTCGAGCGAACGGCTGCGGACGTCCGCGTGGATACCCCAGACCGAGTGGATCAGCGCCTTGCGCGTGATGACCTGGCCGGGGTGCGAGTTCAGGTAGGCGAGGATGCCGAGTTCCTTGCGCCCGAGTTTCTTCGTCGTGCTGTCAGGGAAGGTGATCTCCAGCCGTTCCGGCGTGATCCTCGCCCCGCAAAAGTCGAACGGCTCGTCGGTCAGCTTGACGTTCTTCGTGACGTTCAGATCGGCCTTCGCCTCGCTGCGGCGCAGCACCGCACGGATGCGCGCGACCAGTTCGGCATAGCTGAAAGGCTTGGTGATGTAGTCGTCGCCACCCAGATCCAGGCCGCGGACCTTGGTGGTCTCCTCCACGTTGCCCGTGAGGAAAATGATCGGCACCGAGATGTCGGCCGCTTTCAGCTCTTCGAGCATCGAGAAACCAGACTGGTCGGGCAGGTTGATGTCGAGCAGCACGAGGTTGGCGAAGTTGCGCTGCAGGAACTTGATCGCATGGACCGCCCGGTTGCACACCTGGGTGTGCATGCCCGCCTTTTCCAGATGGATGGCGATGAGGGAGGCCAGTTCCGCTTCGTCTTCGACGATCACGACTAGCGGCTTTGCCTCGGTGCGCGGGGGTGGAGTAATGGGCATACCAGCTGCAGGGGTTGTTTGGGGTTGATGCGAGGTATTGTCAACGCGCTGCGCGCGGTGGTTTTTGACTTTCGGGTTCTGGGTTGTCGGACCCCTCCCCGGGGGGACTCGGTGGCCTGCGAACGCAAAACCCAAAACCCAAAACCCAAAACTCAATACCGCGGGGCCGGCCGCGTTAGAACAAATAAGTGCTTGAAGGGCTGGTCGATGGGGTTTGGCGTCGGCACGTGGCCGAAAAAGCTCCTCTCCTCATGCTCGGACTGCCGAAGGGCAGCCTCGAGGAATCCACAAAGAACCTGTTCGCGAAAGCCGGTTGGAAGATCACCACCAGCTCCCGCAGCTACCGTCCGTCCATCGATGATCCGGAACTCGACGGACGCTTCATCCGGGCGCAGGAGGTGAGCCGTTACGTGGAGCATGGATTCTTCGACTGTGGTCTGACGGGTCAGGATTGGGTGCAGGAGAACAATTCCGACGTCGTGGACGTCTGTGACCTGATCTACAGCAAGGTCTCGACCCAGAAGTCACGGTGGGTGCTGTGCGTGCCGGAGGCTTCTTCGGTCAAGTCAGCGGCCGACCTGGCCGGCAAACGCGTGGCCACCGAGCTGGTGCAGACGACGAAACGCTACTTCGAACAGAAAGGCGTGAAGGTCGACGTCGAGTTTTCCTGGGGCGCGACCGAGGTGAAGGTTCCGGACCTCGTGGATGCCATCGTGGATATCACGGAGACCGGCAGCTCGCTGCGGGCGAACAAGCTCCGGATCGTGGATACGCTGCTGGAAACGAACACAAAGCTCATTGCCAACAAGAGTTCCTGGGCCAACCCCGCCAAGCGGAAGAAGATCGAAACCATCGCGCTTCTCCTGCGCGGCGCGCTCGAGGCCGAGTCCAAGGTCGGCCTGAAGATGAACGCGCCGAAGAAACAGCTCGACGCGATCACCCAAGTGGTGCCTTCCCTGCGCAATCCGACGATCTCGCCTTTGAGCAACCCCGACTGGGTGGCGCTCGAGACGGTGATCGACGAGACGGTCGCGCGCGAAATCATTCCCCAGCTCAAGGCGCTGGGCGCCGAAGGCATCGTCGAGTACCCGCTGAACAAAGTGGTGTACTGAGGTCGGGGTGGTCGCTGCGTGCGGCGCGGTTGAAGCCAGAGCCGCAGGCGATTTATGATTTACGATTTTTGATTTATGATTGGAACGAACTCCGGCCTCCGTGCCGGTGGCTCGGAAAATCATCAATCATGGATCATAAATCATAAATCGCCCTCCCCGTGATTTGCGAAATGCGGCATTCGTCGCCATAACTCGCCCCATGGCCTCCCTCGTCACCCTTGGTCTCCTGCAGCACGCTTGCTCGCCTGACCCGGCGGAGAATCTTGAGAAGACACTCGCGCTCGCGGAACAGGCGGCGAAGCGCGGGGCGAACATCATCTGCACCCAGGAGCTGTTTCGCTCGCAGTACTTCTGCCAGGCCGAGAAGCACGAGTACTTTGGCCTCGCCGAGACGATTCCCGGCCCGACGACGGAGGCATTCCAGGGGTTCGCGAAATCGCATGGCGTCGTGGTGATCGCATCGCTCTTCGAAAAGCGGGCGTCGGGTCTCTACCATAATACGGCCGTGATCATTGATGCCGACGGCAAGCTGCTGGGCGTGTATCGGAAGATGCATATCCCGGACGATCCGCTCTACTACGAGAAATTCTACTTCACGCCGGGCGACACCGGCTTCAAGGCGTGGCAGACGAAGTTCGGCCGGATCGGCGTACTCATCTGCTGGGATCAGTGGTACCCGGAGGGCGCGCGACTCACCGCGATGCAGGGCGCTGAAATCCTCTTTTATCCCACCGCGATCGGCTGGCATCCGAAGGAGAAGGCGGAGTACGGGGTGAAGCAGCATGGAGCCTGGGAAATCAGCCAGCGGGCGCATGCGGTGGCGAATGGCTGCTACGTGGCCGCCCCCAACCGCATCGGGCTGGAGCGGCCGGAAGGTGGCGACGGCATTGAGTTTTGGGGCCAGAGCTTCGTCGCCGGCACCAGCGGGGAGATCCTGGCCAAGGCCAGCACCGATCAGGAGGAAGTGCTGATCGTGCCGATCGACCTTGGCTCCGTGGATGTCACCCGCACCCACTGGCCGTTCCTTCGCGACCGCCGGATCGACGCCTACGAGAATCTGACGAAGCGCTTCATCGACTGAGCGGCCAAGGTCCAGGAGCCGAGAGCCCAGAGTCTAGAGCCCGGAAGGAAACGACCGACTCCCGGCGTCTGACTCTAGACTCTAGACTCTGAGCTCCAAGCCTGCATCTTCGGTGCGCATGGCCTCCAAGACCGCCCATTCGCCAACGCCTGCCGCTGCTGGCTTTCGCATGCCGGCGGAGTGGGAGCCGCAGGAAGCGGTCTGGCTGTCGTGGCCGCATAAGCGCACGACCTGGCCCGGACAGTTCCGCGGCATTCCCGCCGCGTTCGCGAGGTTCGTGGCGGCGATCACCCGCTTCGAGGCCGTGCGGATCAACGCGGAGCAACGATTGCACGCGCGGGCGCTGAAGCTCTGCGCCGACGCCGGAGCGGACCTGACGCGCGTCACGTTCTACGATCATCCGACCAACGACGCGTGGTGCCGGGACCATGGTCCGATCTTTGTGAAGAACGACCGCACGGGGGAGGTGGCGGTCACGGATTGGAAATTCAATGCCTGGGGCGACAAGTACCGCCCGTACGACGACGACAACGCGGTTCCGGCCCGGATTGCGCGGCGGCTGCGACTGAAGCGCTTTGCGTTCCCGAAGTTCGTGCTCGAGGGCGGTTCGATCGATGTGAACGGGGAGGGGCTGCTGCTCACCAGCGAACAATGCCTGCTGCATCCGAACCGCAATCCCGGCCGATCGCGGGAGGAAATCGAGGCCACGCTGCGGGCCGGCCTCGGCGTGAGCCGCGTCCTGTGGCTGGGCGAGGGGATCCTGGGGGACGACACGGACGGGCATATCGATGATATCACACGCTTCTTCCGCGCCGATGGCATCGTGACCTGCGTGGAGCGAAACCGCCGCGATCCGAATCACGCCCTTCTCGCGGAGAATCTCGAGCGGTTGAAATCGTTCCGCACGCCCGCGGGGCGGAAGTTCAAACTCGTGGAATTGCCGATGCCGGCGCCGGTCTTGATCCGCGGCGAGCGGGTGCCCGCAAGCTACGCGAATTTTCTGATCGTGAATGGTGCGGTGTTGGTTCCGACGTTCCGGCAGCGCCAGCGCGATGCGGAGGCCTGCGACATTCTTCGGGCGTGCTTCAAAGGCCGGGAGATCGTGCCCGTCGATGCTTTCGAACTGATCTGGGGCCTTGGGACCCTGCACTGCTTGTCGCAGCAACAACCGGCGAGTGGGAAGCGGTGAGCGATGCTAGAGCGTTTTGGGCGGAATCGCGTCGTTCGGGCAGATCTGGCTGAAACAGGAACCGCCGTTTTTTCCTGCCGCGGCGTAGCGTGACTGCGGCTTGTAATCGGGGGCATTGACCCCCGTTCCGGCCCGTGAACGGCAGAGCACCAGGCCGAACGGTTCGGTGCCTTCCGTGACGAGGTAGTAAGTGGCGTCCTGCCCCGTCGCGGGGTAGAATCGGGCGAAGTAGTACCGCATCAGGCAGTCCTGCTCGCCCGAATGTTCGCCTCCGGGCGCGCCGATCGTGCCGAACATCATCAAGCCGCCCATTTCCTCGAGCATGTACTCCGCATAGTCCTCCGCCGTCTTCCAGGTCCGGTCCATGCCTTGCCGCGCGGCAACGTACTCCCGTCCTTCGGCGAGCCATTTGTCCCAGTACCATTGCTTCGAGATCTCACGATCGCGGGCGTGTAACGGCATGTACTGCGCCGCGAGGTCGTGGCCCAGCTCGTTGCGCAGGGTGATCAGATCGCGCCCGAGCAGCTCGCGAAAATGGGGGCGGCCGACGGTGTTTCGCGGGTGGGTGGGCGAGACCCATTTCGCCCCGAGCGAACTGTCGCCCTCGCCATGGTGCTCGACGCCGACGCTGTGGAGCAGTTCGTGAGCGATTGCGCGATCGTAGGCCAGCAGCGAGAAAAACCGCGGCAGATTGTACGGCTGATTGAACTCGCTTCTTTCGTGGTGGCGCGGGAGCAGCCCAATGCCATCCACGAGGCCTGGCCGACCGCTCACGCCCCGCCGGTTCAAGCGCGTGTAGGCCCCCGTGCCGCCGAGTGTCTCCGGGCTGGGAAAGCTCTTGATCCAAACGCCATGCTGGCGCACGCGCTGCGGGGCGTCGCGATGGTTGCCGTTCATCAACCGCGTTGTTTCCGACATCTCCGAAGGCTTCAGCCCGGAGTGGACGAGCAGCTGGGAAACCTTCTCGAAAAGCTCCAGGCCGTTGCTGGCATCGGGGCCGATCAGGTTCAGCACGAAAAAGTCCTTCCGCCTCGCATCGCCCTCCACGCGCCCGCCGTTGACGACCCAGCCCCGGTATTCCTCGTACAGCGTGAAGCCGTCCCCGTCGTGTTCCTGCCCCTCCACACGCTCGCTGTCGTCGGTGTCCGTAAATTCCGCCACCTCGTGTTCCCGTTTCCATGCCGCGGCGATCCAGCCCGGGCCCTCGGTTTTGGGGAGCCGGATGAGATCCTGCGATTCATCGGGGCCGTCGCCCTTGAGTTCGCCCACGATCTCGCGACCGTCGAGGAGTTCGCATGTGACGCGCAGGGTGGCCCTGCCGCCAAAGTCGAAGCTCTCGATCCGGGCGGTCGCATACGGCCGGCGATGTGCATCGGCGAGGGGACGGGTGATTTCCAGACGCTGGTTTTCCTCGCTGATGGCGCCGGGGCAGTCGGAGGTGGCCGCCAGTTTAAGGTCTGGATTCCGATCCGTGGCCCCCAGCGGGGAGTTCAGGCAAACGCCGGGTTCGCGGGACACATCGATCAGGGTAAACCGGATCGCTTTGACCGGGGTGGGGGGGCTGTTGCCCTTGGGGACCACCACCGCCCTGGCTTCGAGGTAGCTTCCCGGCTTGTCGGGTGCGCCGATGATCCCCAGAGGGCGCCACGACGCGTAATCCTTGATGGTCACCTCGAGCGTGTAGTCGTCGAACTCGGGCCAGAACACAATCCGGCCCGTTTTGCGGTAGGTGCGCGTGGTCTTCTGCGCCAGGAGGCCCTCGAGTGTGCCGGTTGCGGTGACCACCCCAGGTTGATCCGGGATCGTTCCTTCAAACAGGAAGCTCTGCACGCGATTGTCAGGGCGCGTCTCGCTTTCGTTCACTCCGACCCAGCGCATGCCTTCGGCGCGGTGGCCGCGGTTGTGGATCCGGATGAAATAGGGGTCCTTCGTGTGGCCGGGCGTTCCCATCTGCCAATGGCCCGACTCGGTATCCAGCGACAAGGTCATTTCGCCCACGTCGGGGGGTGGGCCGCGGAAGCGGGCGTCATGCGTGGTCAGCATGTGGGCATCTCCCGACATCAGCATCGCTTGATCACTGGTGCCGCCGGAGAGGTCGATGTGCGTCGCCCGCCAGAAGGGTTGCGCGGTACCGTGCCCGGCGTCGCGTTCCAAACGGAAACGCACGACCGTTTCTTCCTGGTTCGACGAAGTCAGCGAGGGCGAGAAACCGGCCTCGTCAACCTTGACCTCGTACTGGATCGTCGCCTGGCCGGTGATCCGGGGTACGCCGCGCCATTTGCCGCCGACCTTGTCCTCCGCCGCCGCTTCGGCTTCGAGGTTGGCCAGGAACTGAGCCCGAATGGCATCGAGGTCCGGCGGCAGGGCGCCACCCGGCGGCGGTTCCGACGCTTCGGGTTGCTGGGCCACGGCGCTTGCTCCGAGCACGACCAGGCTTGCCAGCAGGACGGACGGCAGGCGCGAGAATCGGCGCTTGATGGCGGGCCCGGGTTGCACGGCGGTGGCGGAGGCGAGGAAGCGCGATTCCATGGTTCAAGGGGCGGGGCCGACCAGCTGCACGGCATCGATTTGTTTGTAACCCGGTCCTGAGGCCAGGTTGAGGGTCAGCTTCACGCGCGTGACGACGTAGGGGGTCGCCGGTACGCGCACCGCAAACCAGACCACTTTGCGCACAGGACCTGGCTGGAAGGGATCAACTCCGTCCCACCACAGGTGCGAGGTGCCGTCGGGGGCGAACGCTTCCACCTTTACGATCGCACCGGCGGCGTCGTTCTGCCGCACGCGGACTTCCGTGGCGTGCACCGGCGTGGCGAAGGTGACCTCGAGCCAGTCCATGCCTTTGGCTGGCACGGCCGGGCACCAGGCGTCCGGGCTGTTTCCCGCCACTCTGACGTTGGGTGCTCCGGTTGCCTGTTTCGGCGAATAGGCATGGGCGGTGCCGTACTGCGACCCTGCCGTGGCGCCGGTGGCCCACTGGCCGGCGGGTTCCGCGGTGACGGCGGCGTCGGTTAATTCAGCTCCCGGCACGAGCACGCCGGGCGGGGGCACCAGAGGCGTGGCCGGCGCGGAGGCCGGGACTGTCGACGGCGCGGCCGGCGCGGACGGGGCCGGTGGATTCGCGGGGGGGAGAGCGTTCGCCGGGGAGGCCGGCGAAGCATGGCCGGCGGTGGGGGCGATGGCCGGGCGGGGCGAGGTCGCCCCGGGTCTTCCCGAGGCCGGTGGCGTGACCGCGGGGGGCCGGTTCGGCAGGCGCGCCGTGGCTTCCTCCACCGCGTCTTTCGAGGCAAGGCTGGCCACGCTGACCGGCGGCCACGTCCAGTCGGGGACGGTCGTGGCCGTTGGCGTGGTCAGCTGCGCGTTGAGGACGCGCTGTTGCAAGGCGACGAGGACGGGAGGGGGAGGGCCCGGCGGACGGGCAGGCAGCAACCGCATGGCCCGCGCGAGGCAGATTCTCGCCGCGATCGGGTTGCCGCCGGCCAGCGCAACCTCCGCTCGCAGGCACAGGAGATTGAAATCCTCCGGCGTCCCGGCCAGCACGGCGTCCAGGAGTGCCGCCGCGCCGGCAAAGTCGTCGTGGGCGATGGCGAGTTGGGCGCGAGACAAGGTGCGGGCGCTGACGCGCGGGGTCGCCTCCGAGGGTTCCACGAGCGTTAAGAGGACCGGCTCCGAAGCCGCGTCTCCCGTCCACCCGGTGCCGGACGGGATCTTCAGTCGGGCACGGACGGCGTACTTCGCCGGGGAGAGGCCCTGCATCGCATCCTCGGCAAACCACCAGGTGCCCCCCGCGATGCGATCCGGATCGAGCATGGCGTGGGGCGAGGCTGGGGCGCCGATCGGGTTCGCGCGGGCGAGGACCTTTCCGTCATTTGGGTTCAGCATCTCAACCGCGACGGCATCGACCCACGAGCCGGACGCGGGGGCCAGGTGCACCGGGCGCTGGCCGCCTTCAATTCGCACCATGACCTGCAGCGGCTCGCCCACCTCCCACGTGTCGTCGAACACCCCGCGCAGGCTGACGTGGACCTGCGGCGCGGGCGCCTCGCTGGCGCCGGCGTCCGCAACCCTCGCCGCCATCAGCACCGCGACGACGAGGACAAGACGTACGAAAGGCATAAGGGGCAGTGGGGTGGGGGAACGGAGTACGGCAAAAATGCCGCGCCAATGTTCCTACCGGCGTAAACGTGTCAAACGGTCGGAGTGCGCTTTCGCCGCGATCGCAATGGCCGGTTGATCTTCACGTCCCAAGTCACGAATCTCGGATCCATGTCGCCTCCCACCGACTCAACCTTCGTGCCGGATCTGGACGGATATTTCGCGCGAATCGGCTATGCGGGATCGCGTGAACCGACCCTCGCGGTGCTGGACGCCATCACCTTCGCGCACGCGGCGGCGATTCCGTTCGAGAACGGTGATGTGCTGCTCGGCAAAGGCATCAGCCTCGATCCGGCGGTCGTGGAGCGAAAGTTGGTGCATGAGCGGCGTGGCGGTTACTGCTTCGAGCAGAACGGGCACCTCCTGCGCGTGCTCCAGGCGCTCGGCTTCGAAGTCACGCCGCTGGGAGCGAGGGTGCGGTGGCAGCGGCCGCGTGACGTCGTCCCCCCGCGGACGCATCTGTTTCTGCAGGTCACGATCGAAGGTGCGCCGTGGTTCACCGACGTGGGGACCGGTGGCCTGTCGCTGACGTCGGCAGTTCCGTTCGACGGTTCCGGTCGCGAGCTGACGACCCGCCACGAATCGCGCCGCTACGTGTGCGAGGATGGTCGCTGGTTTCACCAGGTGCGGATCGGCCAGGAGTGGCAGGACGTCTACGAGTTCACGGGCGAGATCATGCATCCGATCGATTGCGAGGTGGCCAACTGGTTCACGAGTGCGCATCCGCTGTCGCATTTCCGTACGCGGCTCATGGTGGCCCGGGCGACCGCGGACGGCAGGGTGACGTTGTTGAACGACGAAGTGACCCGGCGCCGCGGGACGAACGTGGAGACGGTGAGGATCAGGGACGCCGACGCCCTGCTGGAGGTCCTGCGCGAAGACTTCGGCCTGACATTCCCCGCCGGCACCCGCTTCGGCCCGCCCGGCTCCCCCTGGCCAAGTTAGCCGCCAGGCTGGAGTTCACCGACACGCGTACGGGCTGAGAGCGGGGTTCGGAGACCCCAGCCCTGCATCCCAACGGAGGCATGCGCACGGTCTACCGCGCCCGCGGCTTTGGCGAGAAGAGGGGGCGTTCGGCGGGTTTCGGAGCAGGGGCCGGAGCGACGACCCGACGAATTCCCGTGGGCTCGATCAGAATCTGCCGGTCTTTGTACAGCCCGCCGATCGCTTGCTTGAAGGCCTTCTTGCTGACGCCGAACTTGGCGCGGATTTCCTCGGGCGGGCTGTTGTCGTGCAGGGCAAGGAATCCGCCACCCTCCTCGATCGCCGCAAAGATCTGCTCCGATAGCGGCGCGATGCGGTGGAAGCCGGCACGGTCGAGCGCGAGGTCGATCTTGCCGTCGGGTCGCACGCTGCGGATGTAGGCATCGTGGCGCGAACCGATGGTCAGCGGCGCCGCCAGATCTGAACGGTAAAGGAGCCCGCGATGCGCGTTTTCGATGATCGCGTTATAGCCGAGAGGCGTTTCTCCCGCGACGATCACCGCGACCCGCTGGCCTTCGCTGTAGGGTGGCGGGGTGAGGTTGAGATACCGGTTCAACCGCGTGCTCGCGATCACGCGGTCGCTTCGCGTGTCGAGCCCAACGCGGACGACACAGAATTCGGCGGGTCGGACCGGAGACGCCATTTCCCGCAGGGGCATCAGGAGATCCTTCTCCAGGCCCCAGTTGAGGAACACGCCGACGCGGGGATTCACGCTGATGACCTGCAGGTAGGCGAACTCGCCCACCATGGCGTACGGCTTCTCGGTCGTGGCGACGATACGGTCCTCGGAATCGCGATACACAAAGACTTCGATCGCCTCACCAGGTACGGCGCGTTTCGGGATGTAGCGTCCCGGCAGCAGAATGTCTCCGTGTGACCCGCCATCGAGGAACAAGCCCGAGGAGGTGGCGCGGAGAATGGTGAGGCGGTTGGGACGACCGATGAGGGCCATGGCGGGGATTTATGATTTATGAGGCACGATTTACGATTTGGCCGCAAAGGCGTGGCCGAAGACTCATACCTCGCAACCTCAGGGATCATAAATGCCCGTCGACCGCAAATCCGCCGAGCTCCGATCCATTTTACAGGAGATAACCGAGGAAACAGAGGCCAAGAACTACTCCGTTTCCTCGGTTGACTCCTGTAAAAAGGGATTGGCCGTTTGGAATGAACCAGAAGAGGGCCGCAAAAATGCGCAGAAGTCGCAAAAAGGGGCGGCTGGCCTCCTGTAAAAGTTGGGTCGGTCGGTTGAAGGATCGATCCATCTGAAATCTGAAATTTGAAATCTGAAATTCCCGCGCAGCGGGGATCCGGTCCTATTTCAGCTGCACCCAGGTCGGTGCGTGGTCGGAGGCTTTTTCCCGACCGCGGTAGGTCTTGTCGACCCCGGCGTCTTCCAGGCGGCTGGCGGCGGCGGGATTCAGGAGGAGATGGTCGATCCTGAAGCCGGCGTCGCGTCGCCAGCAGCCGGCCGTGTAGTCCCAAAATGTGTACAACCGCTCACCCGGGTGCCGCGTGCGCAGCGCGTCGACCCAACCGTCGGCGAGGAAGCCCGCGAAGGCGGCGCGGCTTTCCGGCTGCATCAGGGCGTCCGGCGCCATCGCACGCGCGGAAAAGACGTCGTCGGTACTTTCCGTCGGAATAATATTCCAGTCGCCCGCGAGCACCACCGGACGCGGCTCGCCGAGGAGCACCTGCGCGCGGGCCCGCAAGCGGTCGATCCATTCCAGCTTGTAGGTGAACTTCTCCGTGCCGACGGGATTGCCGTTGGGCAGGTAAAGGGAGGCGACGATGATCCCTGCCACTTCGGCCTCGATGTACCGGCTTTGCACGTCGGTGCCGTGGGGTCCGAGCCCTTTCTGACGCAACACCGGAGGCGCCCCGCGTGTGAGCACCGCGACGCCGTTGAATCCCTTCTGGCCGAGCCAGACGCCTTCATAACCTCCGGCGCTCACCTCGGCGCGGGGCAGATTCTCGTCACCACACTTGAGTTCCTGCAGGCAGACGACATCGGGCTTTTGCTCCTCAAGGTACTCGAGGAACCGCGGCAGCCGGGCGCGAATGCCGTTCACGTTGAAGGTGACGATTTTCACATCTATGATTTACGATTTACGATGTATGATCGGGCCCGACGGCGCATAAATCATAAATGCCCCGCTGCCTTCGCTACACGTTCACGGATCATCGCCATGATTCGGTCGTGGTCGGGGCCGAATTCGCCGGGCGTGATCAGGATCGGCGAGCTGTTGGTTTGCAGGCGTGCCTGCATCAAATGGCGCAACCCAGACGGGAAGCGGCGCACGTATTCGTCGGGATTGCGCAGGACGACAGCGGTCACGAGGGTGCCGTTGTTCCGGTTGGTGATGCTTCTGACCACGATCTCGTCGCGGAATTCGATCACATCTGAGAACTTGATCAGCCCGGTGGAGACTCCCGCAGGGACATATTCGAAACCTTCCTCGTAAACCACGATGGTGGGCGGGTTCTTGATCAGGCGGTAGAAGAAACCGAGGGTCAGGGCCGCGCCGACGACCGTTGCCACGCTCAGCCCGAGTTTGATTTCCCAACCGGAGTCCGGGGCGGTGAACAAAGGGTCGCGGTCCCCCAGACCAAACCATCCCACCAGGATGAACACGGTCGTGAGGAGGGCCCCCGCCAGCGCGCACACCAAATGAGCCAACCGCGGCGCGCGATGTTCCAGGATGACTTGGCGGGGGGCAACGGTGGGGTTCACAGGAATCTCAAACCTGAGCTGACCAAGGGCCGCGGGGAAGCCGTTTCTGCGATTGAAACATGCGGCGGCCGGGGCATCGACTCGCTGGCGCTCCTCGCTACATCCGAAGGGCGGAGCAGGGACTCGAGTTGCGAGGGTGCCGGCTGAAGCCGGCGCTACGGGCCCGGCGTGGCGGCATCGGCCGTAGCGCCGACTTTAGTCGGTACCTTGCTGGCGTCCGATACGGCTTGCGGGGGCGGGACGGTCCGGCCATCGGAGACGCATGAAGTCTCTCGTCGCGGTACTGCTGCTGGCCACCTGCTCCCTGGCGCTCACCGGGTGTGAATCGCTAGGCGACGCCACCTCGGGCGTACGGGAACGGTTTGCGAAGCGCAACGAGCCGCGCACCCGGGCGTTCACCGCCCCGCCGCGCGTGGTGTTCGATGCCGTCAAGGCCGCCGCCGACCGCATGGGCTATCGCCAGACCCGCGGGGGCGCCGCCCAAGGGATCTTTGAAGGGGTCAGTGGCGTCGACATCGGCCAGGCGGCGGGCTCGGCGCGCCAGGTGGCGATTTCGGTCCGCCTGGACGACACGTTGGACGGTGGCACCGAGATGAAGGTGCGTTTCTCCGAAATCCTCGAAGCGGATTCCCGCGGCCAGATGGGCATGGCGACGGAGACCACCATGCACGACACGCCGCTGTATGAGGTGTTCTTCCGCAACGTGCAGACGTCGTTGGGGATGCGCCCGAGTGCAGCGCCGGTCGAGGGAAAGGACTGAAAGGCTGAAGGGCTGAAGGGCTGAAGCCGGTAGCGGTAAGCCTACACCCTGCAGCTTCTTCCTCAAATCCGGGCTTGCCCGCGGCCCGGGCTCCCGAATGCTTGACCGTTCGCGGCAGTCAGTCGGTCAGGTTGGCGTCACGCCGCGATGCTCTCGCCGGCCTGCTACGTCAGTACAACCATCAACCATTCCGGTTCCGCTTCACGGCGGCGCCGAACCCGTCGGACAGGTGTTCCTGGAGCAAGCATCCGGCCGGCGTCATCGTCATATGAGTTCAGTAATGCAAGAACTGCTCGCGCAGTCGTCCTTCGACAAGCTGAAGGAAGGCGCGATCGTCCCCGGCGTCATCACCGAGATCCGCCAAAACGAAGTGGTCGTCGATATCGGCGGCAAGTCCGAAGGCGTCATTCCCGCCAACGAGTTCATCGACATCGGCGAACTTCAGATCGGCAGCACCATCGAAGTGATGGTCGAGAAGTTGGAAGACAAGAGCGGCGCTCCCGTTCTCTCCTTCGACAAGGCGGAACAGAAGAAAAACTGGGACAACATCCTCACCAAGTTTCCGGAAGGCTCCGTGGCCACGGGCCGCGTGAAGGCGAAGGTCAAGGGCGGCCTGATCATCTCGATCGGCGTCGATGCCTTCATGCCCGCGTCGCACATCGACATCCAGCCCCCGAAGAACCTCGATCAGTACGTCGGCCAGACGTACGACTTCAAGGTCCTCAAGATCAACCTCGAGCGGAAGAACATCGTTCTGTCCCGCCGCGAGCTGATCGAGCAGCAGCGCTCCGAGAAGCGCCGCAACCTGCTCGAGTCGATCCAGCCGGGCCAGGTCCGCAAGGGCGTCGTCAAGAACATCACCGACTTCGGTGCGTTCATCGACCTCGACGGCATGGACGGCCTGCTGCACATCACCGACATGAGCTGGGGCCGCATCTCTCACCCGAGCGAAATGCTCAAGCAGGGTGAAGAGGTTCAGGTCATGATCATCGAGGTCAACCGTGAGAAGGAGCGCGTCTCCCTCGGCCTCAAGCAGACCACCAAGAATCCGTGGGACGAGATCGACCGCAAGTACCCGGTCGGCGCCAAGGTTCACGGCAAGGTCGTCAACCTGGTTCCCTACGGCGCGTTCGTGGAGATCGAGCCCGGCGTCGAAGGCCTCGTGCACATCACCGAGATGTCCTGGACGAAGCGCATCACCAAGCCCTCCGAACTGCTCAAGGTCGGTCAGGAGCTCGATGCGGTGGTCCTCGGCATCCAGAAGGAAGAGCAGAAGATCTCGCTCGGCCTGCGTCAGCTGGAGCCGAATCCGTGGGACATGGTTCGCCACAACTACCCGATCGGCGCCCGTGTTCGCGGCAAGGTCCGCAACATGACGACCTACGGTGCCTTCATCGAACTCGAAGAGGGTATCGACGGCATGGTGCACGTCTCCGACATGAGCTGGACCCGCAAGGTGAACCATCCGTCGGAAGTGCTGAAGAAGGGCGACGAAGTGGACGCCATCGTCCTCGACGTCGATCCGCAGCAGCAGCGCATCAGCCTCGGCATGAAGCAGCTCGCCACCGATCCGTGGAGCGACATCGACTCGTTCTTCAAGATTGGCGACGTCGTGAAGGGCACGGTCACCAAGATCACCTCGTTCGGCGCCTTCGTGGAGCTGAAGGACGGGATCGACGGCCTCGTGCACATCTCGCAGATCAGCGAGGACCGGATCGACAAGGTGAAGGACGTCCTCAAGCCGGCGCAGGAAGTCACGGCCCGCGTGATCAAGATCGATCGCGAAGAGCGCCGTCTCGGCCTGTCGATCAAGGCCGCCAACTACTCGAACGAGCAGCTGGCCGCCGAGACCTCGGCTTACGAGGCGCTCAACCGCAGCGCGAGCAACGACATGATGAACCTCGGCGACATTCTCGACGAGGCGTCCAAGAAGGAATAAGGCACGCGCCAGCGCGGCCCTACGCCGATCAAGACTTCAGCCGCCCGGGTTCGCCCGGGCGGCTTTTTTGTCGGAGGGAAAGCGGTAAGCTCTAGGCGATAGCCGGCAGGCTTCAGGCGCAGGAGGATGGCCGCAAGAACGCGCAGAAGGCGCAAGAAGCAGAAGTGGTCTGCCTGTAGCGGGGAGCGCCAGCGAGACGAGGTTTGTCGCAAGGTGTTTGGTGTCTGCGCGGAGTCAGTGGCCCAACTCGGCTGCCACCTGCGGCGTCAACGCGGGACCAGGTGTCCGAATATCGACTCGCTGGCGCTCCTCGCTACGTCCGAACTGTGGGACAAGGCATCGACTCGCTGGCGCTCCTCGCTACGTCCGAGCTGTGGGACAAGGCATCGGCTCGCTGGCGCTCCTCGCTACATCCGAACTGTCGGACAAGTCATCTCAGATCGAAAACCAGTACGAGCACTTCACCAGGAAGACGTTGGTGGCGGGGGCGCGGGTAAGGCCGCGGAGGATGTTGACGGGTTTGTCGAAGTCCTCGCCTTCGTCAGAGCGACCTTGCGACCAAACGAGATAGAGGTTTGAGCCGGGTTGGAATTCCCAGCGGAGCACCAGATTGGAGCGGAACTCGCCGAACGCGAAATCGGGCCGCTCGACGGAGACGTCGTCATCCCCGTCGGCGTCATGGTCGAAGTAGTACATGTCGCCCGAACGTCGCGGCGCGGGCATCGCCGCGCCACGGGCGGCATAGTCGCGCGCCGTCGGCGCCACGATGCGCTCGAAGCGGCGGTACTCGCCGGCGCTCGCGAACGGGCTGCCATAATACTGGACCGATAGCTCCGGGCGGACAAACCACTGCGCGCGCAGGGTGTAGCTCATCGACTTGTTGTGGAGCTCCGAGACCACGTACTCGGGTGTGGCGGTGAGGCTCGTGGCCTCGACGTACTGCCGCCGGCTGAAGACGTCGCCCGACTGGGCCGACAGGGAAAGTTTCAACGGCGGCACGGGCCGGTACGTGACGGTGCCGGAATAGGAGAGGCTGCGGTAGCCGCCCGAGGCGCCGCGGCTGGCGTACCACCAGCCCGAGGCGACCCATTTCCGCTCCGCGTCCGTGCGACCGTAGCCACTGGTCTCGACGAACGGCGAGGCCCGGAGCATGGGGCCGCCCCGCAAAGCGGACATGTCCCAGCCGGCGGTGTAGTACCCGATATCCGCACTGGCGTAACTCTTGTTCCTCAACTCCATCTCGACCTCCGCACTGATATCCGAGCGCGTGTGCCGGCCGTCGAAGTTCCAGTTGTTTTCATTCTCCAGTCTGGCCTCGAAGCTGCGATAGAAGGCGCGGGGTTCCTTTACGACGTAGCCGACCTCGTTTTCCCACTCGATCCGGTCCACGCGTCGATGGTACCCGAGGTCATTGAAGTTCAAGCCCGGCGATTGCAGCGTCAGCTTCTCGCTCCACCGCCAGTTCCCTTTGCTCGCCTTGCCCGCTTCGAGCATGGCGCCCCAGCCGGCGAGCTCCGTGCGCGTCGGGTCGTAGTCGAGATAGTCGGCGTCGGGCCGCTGGAAATAGCGCGCCGAGGAGCGCTGCACTTCGTCGATGGCTTCCGCGCTCCCGGCCACATGGCTGGCGATCGTCTGGCCTTTGAAGTAGTAGGTGCGGTCGTTCCAGTAGTGGTTCCAGTCGATGCCTCCCACAAAGGCCTGTTCCGGCAGCAGATCCCGGAGTTCGTCGGTCTTCAGCGTGCGAACCGTTGCCACCGCGATGCCGCCCACGGTCGTGTCGCCGCCGGCGAACTCCTGCTGGCCGCGGGCGAGCACGTACTGGCTGGCGGGTTCGATGGACTGCCGGTGCGTGCCGGTCTCATCGGTGTACAGCGCGTGTTCCTCCGCCGTGGCGGCATGCAGCAATCCGAGCGAGAGACCCTGGACCGTGCGGCCGGTGACCTTCCAGGCCGCAAGGATGGACGTGTTTTCCGGCACCTCGTGCGCGTCGTCCCGCGCGTCGAGCGACGGGCGATGGCCGATGCGGCGGGAGTAAAAGAGCGGGTCGAGATCGCTGCCGAAGCGGAACTGGAGGATGTTTTTCCCCTCCAGAAAAAACGGGCGTCGCTCCTCGAGGAAGGTCTCGAAGGCGGTCAGGTTCATTTGCGACGGATCGGCCTCCACCTGGCCGAAGTCGGGATTGACCGTCGCATCGAGGGTGAAGCTGCTGCCGAGCTGGTATTTGGCATCGAGCCCCCCGGCGACTTCGCCCTCGTCCCGGCCGTCTGCCTCGGGCCGGAGGATGTACTTGCCGGAGACGTACGGCACCACCTCGAGGTGCCGCCGCGGCGGGGGCAGCACCAGCCCGTGCAGTTCGCCAAAGGAATAGGCGGCGCCCGTGCCATCGTTGGGCAGGAGCTTCCATTGGGATTCCTCGCCGTTGCGCGCCAGCCAGCGCCACGCATGGAGGCCCCAGACCTGGGGATGGCGGTTGTTGTACCGCAGCTGATTCAGGGGGATGCGCATCTCCGCGTTCCAGCCGGCGGCATCATGGTGCACCTTGCCGTCCCACACGGCGTTCCAGGTGGTGTCCCAGCTCTTGTCGTTGACCGTGATGTCGAGCTTCTGGCCGGCGGCGGTCAGGTTGAATTCGAACGCGGTGCGGCGGTCGAAGTAACTGTCGAACGTCAGGCCGATCACGTCGCCGGTGAATTGATCCCGGGCGCCCGCGTAGATGGTCCGCGGCTGGCGATCGTCGGCCCGGATGGCGACGTAGAGGTACTTTTCGTCGTAGAGAATCTTCAGCCGGGTCTCCTCGGAAGGCGGGGCGCTGTGGTTGGGGATGAACTGGGCGTACTGGCCGGCCCATTCGCCCTGCTGCGTCCAGCACGCCTCGTCGAGCTTCCCGTCGATTTTCGGCGCGGGATGAGCGAGCCGCGTTGCCAGATAGGTGCGCTTGCCGACGGCCGGGCCGAGATCACTGGCCGCCGCCTCGCTGTCGGACTGGCGGCGTGCGAGGGCGAGGGGCACCAAAAACAATACGACCACCGCGAGCCGGAGCGGCGTACGAAGGGGGGTGAGCGAAGGTCTGCAGCGGGGCACGGTAGGTTGACGCGGCGCGCGGCCTGTTGATGCGTCAATCCGATGCAAAAACGGCGGTCCCGGGGGGCAAACCCCAACGTCCGGCAGTCGGGTCCGCTGCCGAGCTAGAAGCGCCGCGAAACACAGGCATCAGTTGAGGTGACGGGCACGAGGCCCGGGTACTTTGTCCCGCCTTCAGGCGGAAGGTTTGCGACGGCGCAACCAGGGCATTCCGCGTAAACGCGGACAACGTACTCAGATCGCCCGACCAAAAACCGAAACCCAAAACCAGTCTTCAACCCGCCGCCAGTTCCCTGGTCACCCAGGCGCGGATTTTTTCCAGGGCGTCGCGCCGACGCGGGTCTTCCTTTTTCACGTGGGTCAGCAGGGTGATCGTGGCGTCGGCGTAATCCAGCGCGTTGGCGGTCGCCATTTTCGTCAGTTCGAACGGATTGATCTCGCCCTTGCGGATCATCGCGCGCGCTTCGGTCTCGAGTTCGATCGAAGTTCCGCCGAGCGCGCCCCCGTCGCCCTTGCCTTTGGCAAAGCCGCCGCCGCCGCCTCCGCCTTCCCGGTCGGCCGAGGAGGCTTCCGACTTGCCGCGCGGCTGACGCTCGATCGCCGTCGGGTACTCCTTGCCGTCGCGCCCGGTCACGCGCTCCTGGACCTGCAGCCGGCCCGACTGGGTCAGCTCCGTGCGCCGGCGCCGAACCAGCTCCGCGGATACGCGGCAGATCTCGGCGATGACCGGGTTGGCCAGGCCGGGCCACTCCTCGAGGGCAATCTCGACCGCGTTGCGCTTGTCGTCATTCGTGCGATACACGCCGTTGGTGGCGTTGGCGCCCAAGGCATGCCGGAGCGCATCGGTCCGGCCCCCGGCATTGACCTCGGCGAGGATCGTGGTGCGTCCAATCCGTTTCGCGGCGAGGTAGCGATGAAAGCCGTCCGCCAGCCAGTGGGTGGCTCCGTCGAAATACACGGAAATAGGCGGGAAAACCGTGCCCTGGCTCATCTCGTCGGCATAGCTCTCGATCGCATCGTCGTTGGTGCGAATGCGGGCCTGGGTGCCGCCTTGGATGTTGATGCTGTCGAGGGAGACTTCGGAGGGCGCAATGGGCATGAAAAGGAGCCGCGTTTGTGGGACCTTTTGGGGTAGTCGCAAGGAACAAACGGAGAGAAATTTCAGATTTCAGATTTCAAATTTCAGATCTCGAACCGCGGAAGGAAGCTGGGTCGCTGATGGCCGGAAAAAACCAAGCGCGAAGCCAACCGGCGGAAACGCATGCGAAGGAGAGCGGCCCGTCAGCTCACGTCGTGCTCGTGCTCGTGCTCGTGATCGAGATCGAGAGGGTAGACCACGTTTCCGAGCACGAGCACGAAGCCACCTCCAGGAGCGATTCCGGTCAGCTCCTGGCCTGGTACGGCGGGATCTCGTCCAACCGGATGCACGCGGCGGTCCGGCCTTCACCCGCAGGCAGCAGGGGCGGGACGGTCTGCCGGCATTTTTCCTGCATGTACGGGCAACGGGTGTGGAAGCGACAACCGATGGGCGGATTGAGCGGGGAGGGCGGATCGCCGGGCACCTGAAGGCGCTGACGGGTGCGTTCGTAGTCGGGATCCGGCCGGGGGATCGCGCTGACGAGCGCCCGCGTATAAGGATGCGCAGGACGCTCGATCACGTCCTCCGCCCGGCCGATCTCCACCACGGCCCCCAGGTACATCACCGCGATGCGGTCGGAAATGTGTTTCACCACGGACAGGTCGTGCGCGATGAAGATGAGCGAAAGGTTCATCCTCCGGCCCAACGCGGAGAGGAGGTTGAGAATCTGCGCCTGGATCGAGACGTCCAGCGCGGAGACGGGTTCGTCGGCGACGATGACCTTGGGCTGCAGCGCGAGCGCGCGGGCGATGGCAATGCGCTGACGCTGCCCACCGGAAAATTCGTGGGGGTACTTCTGCGCAAACCGCGGGGCCAGGCCGACCAATGCCATGAGTTCGGCGACCCGGGCAGGGATCGCGTCCCGCGGTACCACGGCGTGGACGCGCAACGGCTCCGCGAGGGTGTCGAACACCGTCATGCGCGGGTTCAGCGACGCGTAGGGATCCTGAAACACCATCTGCAGGTCGCGGCGGATGGCCCGGACCGCGGACGTCTTTTCCGTGAGATTCCGCCCTTCCAGCAGCACGGAGCCCTCAGTCGGCGGGATCAGTTGCAGGATCGTCCGGGCCAGCGTGGATTTACCGCAGCCCGACTCGCCGACCAGTCCCAGCACTTCGCCCGGCGCGAGTGAAAGCGACACGCCGTCGACCGCTTTCACCGTTCCGATCTCACGCTTGAACACCACCCCCTGGCTCACCGGGAAGTGCGTCTTCACGTTTCGAAGTTCGAGAATGGGCTCAGTCATCACCGCAAAAGATTAACCACGAATGGACACGAAGTGACACGAATAGAAATCCCGGACTCAGGCTCTCAACCACAGATGGCCCCAGATGCACACAGATCCAGAACCCAGGGTTTTGTCATCGGTGTCCATCTGTATTCATCTGTGGTTAAATCTCCCCGAGTTGCGCGCGGAGGCAGGCGTGGGCGTGGCCCGGGGCGACCTGCTCCAGTCTGACCGGGGTCTGGACGCATTTCGGCTGCGCGAACTCGCAACGCGGAGCGAAGGGACACCCAGGCAGGGGCTTCGAGAGGTCGGGGGGCAGGCCGCGGATGGTGTAGAGCTCGGAACCCTTGGGCTGGAGCGCAGGGATGGAGCGCTGCAGCGCGCGCGTGTAAGGGTGGCGGGGGGAGTAGAAGATGGTCCGGACGTCCGCGGTCTCCACGACCCGCCCCGCGTACATCACCTGCACCCGGTCACAGAGTCCGGAGACGACGCCGAGGTCATGCGTGATGAAAATCACCGCCATTCCGAACTCCTGCTGCAGGCCGCGGATCAGGTCGAGGATCTGCGCCTGCACGGTCACGTCGAGCGCGGTGGTCGGCTCGTCGGCGATCAGCAGCTCCGGTCGCGTGATCAATGCCATCGCGATCATCACCCGCTGCCGCATTCCGCCCGAAAACTCGTGGGGATAGAAATGAATCCGGCGGGCGGCGTCGTGGATTCCCACGGCGTCGAGCGCCTCAATGCCCTTTCGGAGGGCATCGCGTTTCGAGATTCTTTCATGGATCAGCAGCGGCTCGATCAGCTGGTCCGACACGCGCAGATACGGGTTCAGCGACGTCATCGGATCCTGGAAGATCATGGCGACCCGCTTGCCGCGAATCGCGCGGGCCTGGTCCGGGGGGCAGTGCAGCAGGTCAACGCCGTCGAAGAGCGCGTTGCCGCTCTCGATCCGCCCTGGCGGTTGAGGCACCAGCCCCATCAGCGAGTAGCAGGTGACGGATTTGCCGGAGCCCGATTCCCCCACGATGCCGAGCGTTTCGCCGCGTTCGATCGAGAAGCTCACGCCATCGACCGCGCGGTAGACGCCCGACCGGGTGTGAAAATAGGTCCGCAGATCGTTGACCGTGAGCAGCGGCATGTCAGGGCGAGGGGAGCGGGTTCATCCCCGGCGGTGCCGCCGGCAGCGACGCGGGCGCACGCAGCAAACCCTGCACCTCGGCGACGACCGTCTCGGGTTTCAGGGTGGCGAGGGAGGCGCCTCCGGTGGGAGCTGCCCCGGGCGGAAGCAGAATGCGCGTCGGCCCCGAAAACACTGGCCCCGTGCGAACCGGGTTGGTGGGGCCGAAGAGCGCGACCAGGGGCACGCCGAGCGCATTCGCCAGGTGCATGCCACCGGTGTCGTTGGTCACGAGCAGATCGCAGGCGATGAGTCGGTGCGCGAACTCCGTCAGCGACGTCTTGCCGGCGAGGTTCTGGACCCGCTCGTTGACCGCGGCGATGGCCGCGCCGATGGGAGCGTCGTTGGCTGTGCCGAAGACCACGAAGCGATGATCAGGCAGGGCGTTGACCAGCGCCCGCCAATGCTCAACCGGCCAGCGCTTTTCCGGGTTGTTTTCGGACCCTGGGATCAGGCCGACGACGGCGTCGCGCGTGCGTGCGTCACGGTGCACCACGGGAGCTCCGGCGAGGACCACTGGGCGGCAGTCCGCCGTTCCCGTCAGCCCGAAGTGGCCGAGAAACCGTTGCCAAAGCTCCAGCTGGTGGTGCTGCCGCTCGTCAAAGTCGCGCGGCACTTTGAAGCGATGGGAGAGGAGCGGCCGCCGCTTGCCTGGCCGCACCAGCCCGAACCGTTGCCGGGTACCTGACAATCGCGCCTCCAGATCACCGCGCACGGAGTTCGTGAAAAGCAACCAGACATCAATGTGTTCCTGTCGGAGGCGCCAGAAATGGGCCCAGTAGCCAAGGCCTCGGGCGGGGAGGGGGTGCAGACGGTCCGCGATGCCGGCCGCCTGCAGGAAGGGGAGGAACTGCGCCTTGGCGACGAGGGTGAGTTCCGCGTCAGGCCGGGAAACCCGGAGCGCGCGGATGAGCGGCAGGGCCATCACCACGTCGCCCAGCCAGTTGGGTAGTCGGATCCAGATCCGTGTCCGCCGCGGTGTTTGCGACACCCCCCGAGCCTCCAGGTCCTTCGCCAACAGGTTCGACTTGGCCTCGAGGCGGAGACGCCGCTCCGGGACGTCCTGGTTGCGCCAGCGGGAATGGGCCCAGAGCCATGAGGCGCAAAGATTCTCGTCGCCGCCCAGCTTCGTTTCCAGCCAGCGGTTCAGAGCGAGCGTGATCGCGTCGCCGTCGCCACCGCGGGCGATCGGATCGCTGCGAAATTCAGCCCGCCAGAAGCCGGTGCGGCAGGGATAGAGCGTGCGGACCTCGGCATTGAACTTGGCGCCGAGCAACCCCGCGAGTTCGGAGGTCGAGCAGACGCGATCGAAGAGCAGCGTCAGCGCGCCCTGCATGCCCGCGTTCTGGTCGAACAAGAGCCCGACGTAGCCGTTGTCCCGCAACATCCGAAAGGCGTCCGCCAGCCCGCCTTTGCGCGAGAGCAGTCGCATGCCATGCCGTTCGCGGGAGGCCTTGACGAAGGCGTCGACGGCGGGGTTGTCGAGCGGCCGGAAAATAACTCCAAACGGGAGCATCGGCACCGGGCTCAGCATCGACATCCAGGTTTGGGCCTCCCACAGCGCCATGTGAGCCGTCGCGAACACCACCGGGAACGGGGCGGCGGCGTGTCGCCGGGCGACGTCCTGTAACTCCGGAGACAAGCTGGCGAGGCGTCGGATGCGGGCTTCGGAGAGGTAGGGCGTCGCGAGCGAGAGGAGTCCGGTTTCAACCACGCGGCGGCAGCTTTCCCGGGCGATCGCTCGATGCCATGAGGGGGGCCTGGCGGGGAAGGCGTGGTGCAGATTCGAAAGCATCAGCCGGCGGCGACGCCGGAGTCCGACGTACATGAAATCGCCCAGCAGCGCCGCCAGCGCCCGAAGGAGAAACTCCGGCGCGTGGGCGGCGAGCCAGCCGAGAAGCTTGAGCGAAAACAGGGTCAAGCGGCGGAAGCTAGGGCGGTCCGGGGGCGGGAGTCCATGTTGAACGTCGAACGTCGAGCATCGAACATCGAACGAGCAGGAAAGACCCAACATCCAACATCCAACGTCCAACATCCAACATCCAATCGAACATCGAACATCGAACATCGAACATCGAACGAGTCCGCGGCTATCCGAACGTAGCGAAGAGCGCCAGCGAGTCGATCGGCGGAGCCCGCGTTTTCGCCACGTCCCTCCTCGGATTTCGAATCGCTGGCGCTCTTCGCTACGCCCAAGCGCCTTCGTGTAGCGAGGAGCGCCAGCGAGTCGACGGCTGACCTCCAAAGC
>JAEWKR010000019.1 GCA_023457715.1 Verrucomicrobiota bacterium | reverse complement strand
GGCCCGGGGAGCGGGTCGACGCGGGCGCCGGCGTCGGGCCGGGCGCGACGGAGTGGACGGACGACTCGGCGGGAGGGACCGGGCCCGGCGCGACCGCCGCAAGGGCCGCAGCGGCGGACGTGGGCGGCGGCAGGACGGCCGAGAGGCGGACGAAAGCGGGATCGTCGATGGGACCCGGGGAGGCACCCTGCTTCTGGAAGAACCCCGGCGTGTCCGCGCGCAGGCCAAGGGCATCCGCGATCTCCCGGGTGATATCGCACGGGCCGGTCAGAAGCCAGCCGTCGGGCGCGAGGGCCTGCGTGAAACGCCGCACGACATCATGCTGATGCCCGGACGACAGGTACATCAGGACGTTGCGGCAGATGATCAGGTCGTAGCCGGCGCCCGGGCCGAAATCGGGCGGGTAGAGCGGAGCTGCGAGATTCAGCACGCGGAACGCCACGCGCTTCCGGATCTCGGCGTTGAGCTGGAACCGTCGGGGTCCGGCCGGAGTGAAGTACGTGGGCAGCAGCCAATCCGGCGCGTCCCGGAACGACCATTGGGAATACCGGCCGGCCTTGGCCCGGGCGATCACCTCCCGGCCGAGGTCGGTGCCGACAAGGTGGGCGCGTTCGAGCACCGCGGGGCCGAACCGCCGGTGAAGCAGCACGGCCAATGAATAAGGCTCCTCACCGCTGGCACACCCCGCGGACCAGAGGCGAAGGCCGGCCCGCGTGCCGGCCCGGGCGGCAAGCCGCGCGGGGAGGATGTCGTGCTCGAGTCGGGCGAAGTGGTCGGGATGGCGGAAGAAGTAGGTCTCCGAAATGGTCAGGTGGTTGGCGACCACCGCGAGCTGGTCGGGGGACGCACCTCCGGAAGCAAGGCGGGCCGCCCACGCCGGAAAGTCGGTGACCCCCAGTTCGCGGGCGGCGCCGAACAGGCCGCGGGACAGATCGTTCCACCGCTCCACCTCGAACCGGAGGCCGAAGGTGGCTTCGGTCCATTCACCGAGCTGGGCCAGCAAAACGGGCGTGAGGACGGGCGCGGTCATGGCGCGGCCAGGGCGGCGGCGACCTGATGTTCCTCCGACAAGGAGAGAAACCGATCGATGTCGTGGATGAGAACCAGCCCGAGCTCCGGCAACCGGGCGATGCCCTGCAGGTGTTCCAACCCCGGGGAGACGGCGTCGGCAGGATGGACAACCGCCGGGGAATAGTCGACCAGACCCGCGACCGCGTCGACGGCAAGGGCCAGTTTGCGACGGGCGGTGTTCACGACAATCAGCCGGCCCTGGAGGGCGACGGGTGTCGTGCCGCGGCCAAACCGTTCCCGCACCCCGGCCACGGGGATGACCTCCCCGTGCAGGTCGATGGCGCCGAGGATCACCGGCGGCGCCTTGGGCAGCGGCGTCAAGGCGACCATCCGCAACACCCGTTCCACCCGCGGCGCGTCGAGCCCGCACTGGAGGTCGGCGACCGTGAACGCGAGCAGTTGCGACGGACTCCCCGGGCGTTCGCTCATCGCGTGGCGAAGGGTTGCGCGGTGGCCAGCCGTTCGAGGGTGGAGGACGGAAGGCGGTTGTGGCGCTTCCAATACGCCTCGATCACCTGCAGCAGTTCGCCCATCCGCTGCGGTTCGGACGGCTTGACCAGAAAAGACGATGCGCCGAGCCGATAGGCGGCCACGATGTCGCTCTCCTGCTCCGAGGACGTGAGGATCACGGCGGGGATGAACTGGAGGGGGGGCTGGGCCCGCATCCACTGGAGCACCTCGAGGCCTGTCGCGAAAGGCATCTTCAGATCGAGGAGGACGCAGGCCAGCGGGGGAAGGGAGGCGTCGCCCGCCGCCACCCGGGTCAGAATCTCGATCGCCTCCCGGCCGTGGGGCGCGACCAGGATGGGCGTGGTCCAGGCGGCCTTCCTGGCCGCGGTTTTGAAGAAAAACACATCGTCCTCATTGTCTTCGGCGAGAAGGATCCCACGTGGCATTCCCCCATCGTGGGGACGCGACCCGCTCCGCCAACCCACCGGTGCTCGGGGAAAGTCTGGACGTTTGGTGGGGAAATTTCCTACGTCCCGAAGCTGCATCTCCTCGCCGCGGCGGCAGGAGGAAGCGGACGATTTTCGCTCGTGCTTCCGGCCCGGATTCCAACGCTCGACCGGTGGCCACCGTCCTTGCCCCCGAAGCCCTCATCGAGACCCTGCAGTGGCGTTATGCCACGCGCAAATTCGACCCCGCGCGAAAGATCCCCGCGGCGGAATGGAACGCGCTGGAGCAGGCGCTGGTGCTGGCGCCGTCGTCGGTGGGGCTGCAGCCGTGGCGGTTCTGGGTGATCACGGATCCGGCGGTGCGGCAGCCTCTGATGGAGGCGGCGTGGAACCAGGTGCAGGTCACGGAGTGCTCGCACTTCGTGGTGTTCACGGTGCGCCAGGATCTGGGTGCGGAGCATGTCGACCGCCACATCGCCCGCATGGCGGAGGTGCGCGGCGTGACGGTGGAGTCGCTGCAGAAGTTCCGGCAGATGGCGGTCGGCAACCTGGAACAGGCCCGCCGTGAGGGGCGGCTGGATACGTGGCAGACCCATCAGTTGTACATTGCCCTGGGACAGTTCATGGCGGCGGCCGCCGTGATGGGTATCGACACCTGCCCGATGGAAGGCTTCGAGCCGAAGAAGTTCGACGAGATCCTCGGCCTCACCGGCACCGGCTGGGCGAGCGTGGTGGCCTGCGCCGCCGGCTACCGCCAGCCCGACGAACGCTACGCCTTGATGAAGAAGGTGCGGTTCAAGGCGGAGGAGGTGATTGTGCGGCGGTGAGAGGGGGGAGGGGCCTAAGGGGGAAAAGGGACCTACGGGACCTATGGGACCTAAAGAAAGACCGCGCTCAGCGCGCTTGGCTGCGAAGCGCTGACCGTGCGCGTGCCATGCGTTCGCGGAGGCCTCCTTCGGCGACGAATTTCGCCTCGAGG
The DNA here is from genome assembly GCA_023457715.1 of Verrucomicrobiota bacterium. Lineage (GTDB taxonomy): Bacteria > Verrucomicrobiota > Verrucomicrobiia > Opitutales > Opitutaceae > ER46. The sequence continues at coordinate 15,665 of JAEWKR010000019.1, read as the reverse complement.
GCGCGAAGTTGCCTATCGAGCAGGTAGTTGGTCACGTGCGTGAGCCCCGCCAGCACGTTCGCAGCGACCTCCGGGTTTGGGTGCTCGATGCCACGGCGGAAGGTCGCGTAGGTGGCGCCCGGGGTGCGGTTCAGGCTGCGCAGGCGTTGCGCGTAGGGGTGGCCCGGAGGCCATTCTGAGTATCGGTTTGTGCGCAGAAAGTCGCGATAATCCTCCAGCAATTCCTCCAGGCTCGCGCGGGCCACGCTGACCAGCTTGAGCTCGGTCTCTTTTGACGTGCCGGAGGCTTGGCTCGCCTCCACGATGTTCTGCTTCCCAGAGCGGGCGGCTTGGATCATCTGGTCGAAGGTCCGATCCTTCTTATCGATGAACCGCCGGCAGAAAAACACGGTCCCATCATAAACGATCAGCGCCTTCTGGTACGAAAACAGCTGCTCATATCCTCCGTGAGCCGGGATAAACATCTCTCCAGAAGAGATAGAAAAAAGGAATAGGCAAAGGAAAACAAACAAGTACAATGGCGGGCTCCGGACGCCTTTTCCTTACGTCCCTTCGGTCCCTTACGTCCCTTTTCCCCCTTGGGTCCCTTCCTTACCCCCAAACACCGCCTCCCGCTCGCTCGCGTTGAGCTCGCGCCATTTCCCCGCCGCTAGCCCGCCGAGTTCGAACTCGCCGATGCGCATGCGGATCAGTCGCAGGGTCGGATGGCCGACGGCGGCGGTCATGCGGCGGACCTGGCGGTTCTTGCCTTCGATCAATTCGAGCGAGAGCCACGTATCCGGAATCGTCTTGCGCACCCGGACGGGCGGGTCGCGCGGGGGGATTGTCGGCGCGGGGGTCAGCACGCGCGCGCGGCAGGGGAGCGTCTTGAAATCCTTCAGGTCGAGTCCGCCGCGGGCGAGGCGGGCGACCGTCTCGGGCGTGGGTGAGCCTTCCACCTGCACCCAGTATTCGCGACGGTGGGCGTGAGCCGGATCGAGCAAGCGGTGGTTGAGGCCTTTTTCATCGGTCAGCAGCAACAATCCCTCCGAATCCGCGTCGAGCCGGCCCACGGCATAGACGTTCTTTGGGACGCCAAAGTCGGACAGGGTGCGCCACCGGGAACCCGGCTCCGGCGTGAACTGCGAAAGGAAGCCGTACGGTTTGTGCAGGGCGAGAAGCATGGCGGCAGCGAAGGAGGAGGGACGAGGGACGAGGGACCAGGGGGGCGCTGGTTGGCAAACCCATCAAATCGGAGAAAGAGAAAGTTTAAGCCGGAACAATGCAGACGGATTAACCACGAATGGACACGAACGAACACGAATAGGAGAGGAAACTCGAATGCAGCCCGTCCGTAGTCCCGCACACTGTTTTGTGCCTGCGCGGAAGTGATGCTTTTCCCAGGTCTTCATTCGTGTCGATTCGTGTCCATTCGTGGTTAACTGAATCGTTCCGGTTAAGAGGAAGAGAAAGACCAAAGGGCCGGCGACGGGTTGCTCTTTGCTCCAGCACGGACAGAATGCGAAGTCCCTCGTCTCGGGTCCTTTTCTCATGAAAGCCATCCAACTCACCGCGGTGAACGAATTGCGCCTGGCCGAGGTGCCTGATCCCCGTCCGGGCGCGGGTGAAGCCGTGGTCCAGATCAAGGCGGCGGCTTTGAATCACCGGGACGTCTGGATCAAGGCGGGGCAGTACGCGGGTTTGAAGTGGCCCTGCATCCCGGGGTCGGACGGCGCGGGAACCGTGGTGGAGACAGCGGACGGGGCTGATGCAACCTGGCGCGGGCAGGATGTGATCATCAATCCGAGCTTCGACTGGGGTGCCCAGGAGCGGGCCCAGGGCAGCCAGTTTGGCATTCTCGGTCTCCCGCGCGATGGGACGCTCGCCCAGCAGATTGCCGTGCCGCTCGGGCAGCTCACTCCCAAACCGCCCCATCTCACGTGGGAGGAGGCCGCAGCTCTGCCGCTGGCGGGATTGACCGCGTACCGCGCGGTGTTTTCGCGGGCGCAGTTGCAGCCAGGGGAGCGGGTGCTGATCAGTGGGATCGGCGGCGGGGTGGCGCTGTTTGCCCTGCAGTTTGCAGTGGCGGCGGGCGCGGAAGTCTGGGTGACATCCAGTTCGGACGCGAAGATCGCCCGGGCCGTCGAGCTCGGGGCGAAGGGTGGTTTCAAGTACACGGATGCGAACTGGGCTTCCGCCGCCACGAAGAAGCCCGGACCCTTCGACGTGATCGTCGACAGCGCCGGCGGCGAGGGCTTCCTGGCGCTCGTGGATGTCGCTGCGGCAGGGGGGCGCATCGTCTTTTTCGGCGCGACGCGGGGCGATGCCCCGCTGCTGCCGATGCGGAAGATTTTCTGGCGCCAGATTTCGCTCCTCGGGACCACGATGGGCTCGCCGGCGGACTGGGCGGCGATGATGAGCTTCGTGGGGAGTCACCGCCTCCGTCCCGTGATCAGCGAGGTGTTTGAGCGGGAACGCGCGGCCGACGCCTTTGCGCTGATGGAGCGCGGCGGGCAGTTCGGGAAGATCGTGGTGCGGATGTGACGGGGGGCGGGCTAAAGCATCGCCCTCCTCTCGAATCGGCTTGGGAGAATGCCCGCGGCTAGAGCAGTTCCTTGGGCAGCTGGGCCGTGATCTTCTTGATGTCCTGCACCGCGTCTCGATGGCAAACGAGGATGGCGTCGGCGGTTTCGACAACGACGAGGTCCTTGACCCCCACAAGTGCAATCGGCCGGCCATTGCTCAGCGCAATGTTATTTTCGGCGCTGCTCTGAAAGACGGTCCCGCGGGTCGCATTGCCCGCGGCATCGGTCACGAGGTGCTTCGGCAGCGCGGTCCAAAGTCCGACATCGTCCCAGTCGAATTCCGCGAGGAGGGTTTCGACGCGGCGCGCCTTCTCCATGATCGCATAGTCGACCGAGATTTTTGGCAGGGTCGCGAAACGCGCATTCAGGAATCCGGCGGCGGCGGCCGGCTCCCGGGGAAATTCCCGGACGAACGCCGCGAGTTCCGGGGCATGCCGATCGGCCTCTGCGAGAAACGTGCCGACCCGCCAGAAGAACATCCCGGCGTTCCATGCGAAGTTGCCGGAGGCGACATATTGTTTTGCCGTCGCGGCATCGGGCTTCTCCACAAACCGCTTCACCTCGCGGATCATGCCCCAGGCATCCTTGGCCCGGGGTTCGCCCATCTCCAGGTAGCCGAAGCCCGTTGCCGGATGATCGGGCTTGATGGCGATGGTGAGGATGGCGTCGGTGCCGGCGGCACGGGGGAGCGCGCCCGCGAGCTGCCGTCCGTAAGCCGTCACATCCGCGATGAAGGAATCCGCGGGGAGGAGCGCCAGCGTGGCATTCTCGCCGCCACGGGCCCGGACCAGCGCGGTCGCCAGCGCGGCGGCTGGAGCGGTGTCGCGCTTTGCCGGTTCGGCCACGATTTGATCTTCCGACAAAAGCCCGGCCAAGGCGGCCCGCGTGGCCGGCAGCTGCACTTCGTTGGTCAGGACAAAGATGTTCTCCCTCGGCACCGCGGCGCCCACCCGTCGCACCGTCTCCTCGAGCAGCGTGCGGTCCGAAAACAGCTTCAGGAGATGCTTCGGCGTCTGCGCCCGACTCATGGGCCAGAAACGTTCCCCACTGCCGCCCGCCATGATGCATGCAAAGTAAGAGGATTGGTCGCTCATTTGTGCCCGCGTTATTGTCGGCGCCGGTTTGTCGGAGCAAGCCTGCTCGCCGAGAGCGCACCGACGAATTGAGGGTGAAAAGGCACCGGCTGAAGCCGGCGCTACGGGTGGGAGCGGTTGCGGCGTGGGACGAGCGGAAGGGGGGCCTCGCAAAAAAGCCCGGCCGATGGGCCGGGCTTGGAAAGCTGACTGCTGACCGCTGAAAGCGGATCGCTTTTCTATTCCGCCGCGGCTTTTTCCTTCCGCGCGACCTTGCGGCGCTCGACTTCCTTGAGGATGCGCTTGCGAAGTCGGAGGCTCTTCGGGGTGACCTCGACGAACTCGTCGGCCGCAATGTATTCGATCGAACGCTCGAGGGAGAGCTTGGTCGCGGGCGTCAGGCCGGTGGCGACACCTTCACCCTGCGAACGGAAGTTCGTGAGCTTCTTCTCGCGGACGGCGTTCACCGAGATGTCCTCGTTGCGCGGATTTTCGCCGATGATCATGCCTTCGTAGACCTGCTCGCCGGGGCTGACGAAGAGCTTGCCGCGCTCCTGGCACATCACGAGGGCGTAGGCGGTGGTTTCACCGGCTTCGGTCGCGATGAGCGTGCCCGTCATGCGGGTCAGCACTTCGCCGGCAAACGGGCCATATTCCTTGAACAGGTGGCTCGTGACGCCGCGGCCGCTGGTGAGATTGACGACATCGATCTCGAGGCCGATGAGGCCGCGGGTGGTGATCGTCGCCTCGATCATGGTCGAATGCGGATGCTTCTCCATGTTGGTCATCTGGCCCTTGCGGTTGGCCAGGTTCTGCATGACCGAACCGACACATTCGTCGGGCACTTCGATCCAGACGGTCTCGTACGGCTCCAGGCGCTTTCCGTCGACGACCTTCTCGATGACGGTCGGACGGGAAACCAGGAACTCGTAGCCTTCGCGGCGCATGGTTTCGGCGAGCACGGCGACCTGCATGGCGCCGCGGGCCTTGACGTTGAACACGCCGGCGCGGTCGGAATCGTCGACGCTGATGGAGACGTTGGTCTTGAGCTCGCGGAACAGGCGTTCGCGCAGCTGGCGCGAGGTGACGAGCTTGCCCTCCTGGCCGACGAGCGGGCCGTCGTTGACGGCGAACTGCATCTCGAGCGTCGGCGGATCGATCTGGGTGAACGGCAACGCGTGAGCCGCTTCATCCGCGGCGAGGGTGTCGCCGATGTCCACGTCTTCGAAGCCCGACAGGCCGACGATGTTGCCGGCGACGCCGCCGACGGTCGACTCGGTGGTCTGGAGGCCGGTGTATTCGAAAATCTTGGTCACCTTGGAGCGGATCCGTTTGCCGTCCGAATGGCGGATGACGAAGACGGTGTCACCCATGTTGATCTTGCCGCCGAGGATCTTGCCGATGGCGATACGGCCCACGTAGTCGCTCCAGTCGATGTTCGACACGAGCATATGGAACGGCTCGTCCGGCTTCGCGAACGGGGGCGGGATGTGATCGAGGATCGTCTCGAACAACGGCGTCATGTTGGTGCGCTCATCGCCGAGGTGCTTCATCATGTAGCCGTCGCGGCCGGAACCGTACACGACGGGGGCGTCGAATTGCTCCTCCGTGGCGTTCAGTTCCATGAGGAGTTCAAGGACCTTGTCGTACATCTTCACCGGATCGGCGTTTTCACGGTCGATCTTGTTGATGACGATGATGACCTTCAGCCCGTGCTGCAGGGCCTTGCGGAGCACGAAACGGGTCTGGGCCTGCGGGCCGTCGTAGGCATCGACCACCAGAAGCACGCCGTCGACCATGCGCAGGGCGCGCTCCACCTCGCCGCCGAAGTCGGCGTGTCCGGGGGTGTCGACGATGTTGATAATCTTGTCCTTCCAATGGACCGACGTGTTCTTGGCCTTGATCGTGATGCCCTTTTCCTTCTCGAGGTCCATGGAGTCCATGGCGCGCTCCTCGACCTGCTGGTTGGCGCGGAACACGCCGCCCTCCTTGAGGAGCTTGTCGACGAGGGTCGTTTTGCCGTGGTCGACGTGGGCAATGATAGCGATGTTGCGGATGCTCTGATTCATGTAGCGGGCGTGCGGGACGGTGGAAAAAGGGGTCGAACGTGCCGAACGGGCCGGGTGAAGGCAATGGCGAAGTTCGGGACGGTTTGGGTACGTTGTCCCGCGTTTACGCGGAATGCCTTGGCGGCGCCCGCGCAAACCTTCCGCCTGAAGGCGGGACAACGTACTCAAACCACGCCAACCGGCCTACTTCAGGAACCCGCGCTCTTTCAACCAGTACTCGAGATCCGCCCCCCAGGGAGGAGCGTTCCGGGTGGCGTCGCCGAGACCCAGTCCATGGCCGCCCTTCTCGTACACGTGGAAGGAAAACGGCACCCCCATCTTGCGGAGGGAGGTGACGAACTTGAGCGAGTTGTCGATTGGGACCACATTATCCTCCCACGTGCTCCACAGGAAGCACGGCGGGGTCTGCGGATTCACGTTTTCCTCGGCCGACAGCTCCTTGATCATCCGCCGGGAGGGGTTGTCGCCCAGGAGATTCCGGCGCGAGCCGGGGTGCGTGCCATCGCCCATCGTGATGACCGCGTAACAGAGGATTCCGAGATCGGGGCGGGAGCTTTCGCGATCGATGACATCCCGGGCCTGCGGATCGCCGGCGTCGAATTTGGTCAAAAGGGTGGCCGCGAGATGTCCCCCTGCGGACGAACCGATCACGCCGATGCGTGCCGGGTCGAGCCCGTCGCGTTTGGCAAACGCCCGCACCAGGCGGAGTCCGCGCGCGGCGTCGTGCAGCATGGCGGGATGCTGATAGGTCGGGCCAAGCCGGTATTTCAGGACGTAGGCGGCTACGCCCCGGGCGACGAACCAGTCCGCGTAGCCCTTGCCCTCATGGTCGGCGAGGTGCTGGTAGCCACCGCCGGGCAGGATGAGAATGGAGGCTCCGTTGCGCTTGCCCGGTTCGGGCAGGTAGGCGGTGAGGGTGGGGATGTCCGTCGGTTCGGTGCCTTTGGCGCCGGGGGCGGCCTCCTTCCAGAGCGGTATTGCGGCGGGAGACGGATTTTGCGCCATGACGGCCGAGGGGTTGAGAAGCGTGAGGATCGGACCGGTGAGGAGCGCGGCCAGCAAAGGAAGTCGGCGGACGAGGGATAGCATGACGCGGGTAGGTTGAACCGCGCGGGTGGGAAAAGCCAATGCTGAGTATCCTCGTGCTCCTGCTCGTGCTCGTGATCGTGCTCGTGCTCGTGATCGAAGCCCGAGTGGAAGCGTCTGAACGGAGCACGAGCAAGAGCACGAGCACGAGCACGATGACGACCACGATGACGAGAAGGGGACGTCTGCGCTCCCAGGACAAACCTCCAAAAACGAAAAGGCCCCGGAAGCTGTTACGCTTCCGGGGCCAATTGTGGGAGTGGGCGTTCGCCACGCGCTCTTTCCCGGCGGCACACGCTTGGGCGCTCTCGCTTTCGCGGGCGGTGTGCTTCCCGACGCCACTGTCCGCGGCATGCGGATGTATCGGTCTCATGGCGGGACCGTCCTGACCGTTGCCGGTCGGGATCTTATCGAGTGAGGCCTCTTCGCCCGGTTCGGACGCTCCCTGCCGGGAGCGGCGCGCCGGACGTGGTGCAGACACGCCTGCAATCTACATTTCGCGTCGGCACCGTGACCGCGAGGACGGCACCAGCTTTTGGCTGGCCGTTGGCCCCGCGTTACGGGTCTGACCTCTTAACTCTCAGGTTGCTTTTCGTTTTGCAGTAGGGCGACTCCGCTTTACGGGACCGCCCCAGTGAGGAAGTTTCACCGACTTTGCCGGGTCGGCTTCTTCCCCGCAGCCACGGATCCCTTGCGCGCCCCTTTCAAGAATGAAGGGGGCCTTTCGGCGGGGTTGGCCCGCCAGGATCCGCGTCTGCGTTCTGGTCTGCGCAGCAGCAACCAATACCCTCTGGGGTAACTGCGTCGGCCTGCAGGTCGAAACGCCCTGTAGGCCTGACTCGGCTCGCGCGCGGTTTCTCATCGCGCCTTGCCGCTCAGTTCCAATCGTTCGTGTGTAAGCTGACCGGACACGACTCCGGCCAGAGGAACTGGTGATATATGCCTCTACGATCGAACGTGGAGGGGAGAAAGGCACCAGCTGCCCAGCCCCATTCCCCGGTTGCCCGGGATTATCCCAGCCGTGCTTTCAGCGAGCATTTCAGCCCTCTGCGCTGCGACTGTTCTATCAAGGAACGAGTTCGACGATGCGGCTGAGGCGGAAAATGAGAAGCTTTTGTTCCCCACAACTTCTTCACCACGAAAATGGTGAATAACTTGGGAGCAGAGTTATTCACCGGATGTACACAGCGCGCTGCGCGCGCGGTTTTGGGTTTTGAGTTTTGGGTTTTGGGTTCGGCCAGGCGTACCGAGCCTCCGTGTCCTCCTTGTCCGCCGTAGGTTGGGCGAAGGTGGATGTGTCGGAGCTCTGTCCTCTCTGTGGCTCCTTCGGAATCCAGGTCGAACATCGAACATCGAACATCGAACCTTTCGCCGGCTACTCGAATGTAGCGAAGAGCGCCAGCGATTCGATGACTTGAAGCTGATCTCAAATCTCAAATCTCAAATGCGGCCGCAGGCCGCCCACCAACCGGGTCAACGCGGGAAAGGATCCGACGCGGCCTTCGCGCGATAGGGGCGCCGGTAATAGTAGTCCGGCGCGCCCTTTTCCCTGATCTCCGCGTATCCGAAGCCGAGCGTCATGCGACGTGACGGGTCCGTCACGGTGGTCGCGAGCGAGCCGCCATACCAGGAATGATCCCCGCGGCCCTGGCCGTAAAACATCGAGACTTCGCCGTGGATGATCGGCTGTTGCCGCTCGCGCAGGATGCGCGCGGAGGTGGGCGTCCAAACGATTTCGCCGGTTGACGGCTGGCTGGCGATGGCCGCCGCAACGAGGGCATCGAGGCGGTTGCGCTGCGCGACGGTCAGCCGCGTCATCCCGCTCTTCCGCAACTCCTCGCCGGTCCGGCGTTCCGTGAAGGTGCGAGCGAACCCGACCACCTCACCCTGCCGCGCCAGCGTGAGATCGCGCTGAATCAACCCATCGAGGATTTCGCGCTGTTCGGCGGCGAGTGCGGACAGGCCGATCTCAACCTGCACGTCGGGCGGCAGACCGGCCGTGAAGGATGCGGACTCGGCCGCCGGCAGCAGGGGAGCACCCACGAGGAGCGCGGTGACGAGAAGAAGAAGCGGACGCACGGAACGGTGAGACGAGGTAACGCGGCATTGGTTCCCTTGGCAATGCCGGCGAGCCGCCGCGCGGTCCGGGCGCCGGGGAGGGCGCTGCTTCAGCCAGCCACGAGGTCCCTCCGTTGTCGCCGGCGGGCCAAAGCAGCGCCGCCTCTTCAGCGCGGCAGCGGCGCGGCCTCCAGAAACAGGTAGCGGCTGCGGTGCGCATCCGGCGCGGCCCTGGCCTCGGCCTGGAGGTGCATGACCGCCCAGCCGGTCTTCTCCTCGTATTCAGGCCAGCGGGGCAGACCGTTGCCATTGGGATTTCCGGTGCGGGCGAAGCGCGTCCAGTACTCGGTCATCAGTTCAGCCACGCGACGGTGCTCCGCGCCCCATCTGGCCTCGCGGGTGTCCAGCATCTGGAACGTGTACTCGATGTCCGAGGCATGTGGTGCGACCAGGGCATCGCCGGGCTTCGCATCGGGGCGCTCGGCGGGCAGCGTCTGGGCGAAATAATAACGATACACCGGGGCGTTGCCGGTGCGCCGGTGCAGTTCCAGGAACTTCCACGTGGAGTGCCCGATGAACATGTCGCCGGCCCAGTCCGCCGCCGCGCGCACGGCCTCGGCGTCGTTGGTGGCCTGATACGCTGCGAGGAAGGCGGGCCCGCGTTCGCCGAAGCGGTTCGCCGCCTCCTGCTGGAAGACCGCGAGCGTGGGCTCCTTGTCCATGAAAAAGCCCCGGGCATTGCCTTCGTCCCGCGTCCAGCCGGCGATCACCGGAATATGCGCCTGCCGGCCGGCGGCGAAGATCTCCTCCCCCGTGGCGGGCAGCACGTGTCCGTCGACGATCGCTCCAAACCACCGGCGGGGCGCCTTGAGCGCGCCTTCCAGCAGCTCCGCGGCGGGTTTCGCGCGCAGCTCGCGGATCGAAGCGGTGCCGAAGGCCTGCTGCAGGAAGTCCCGGCCCTGTTCCTGCGCCTTCGCCAGCGAAAGCTGCGGGTTCATCCGGCTGAAGATCGCCCCGCTCTGGCCGATTGCCTTGTGCACCAGCCCGCGGGCGCGCGGCGACGCCACCAGCGCGCTCACCGAGAACGAACCCGCGGACTCGCCGAAGATCGTCACGTTGTCGGGATCGCCGCCGAAGTGCGCAATGTTGCGCTTCACCCACTCGAGGGCGGCGATCTGGTCCATCAGGCCGTAGTTGCCGGACGCTCCGTGCCGGGACTCGGCGGTGAGCTCCGGGTGGGCGAGGAAGCCGAAGACGCCGAGCCGATAGTTCATGCTCACGACGACGACATCCTTCTGGCACAAGGCGGTGCCGTCCTGCCGGGGTTCCGACGTGCCGCCGGCCGCGAACCCGCCCCCGAAGATCCAGACCATCACCGGCAGCTTCCGGCCGCGCGCGTTGGCCGGGGTCCAGACATTGAGCGAGAGGCAGTCCTCACTCGGTCCCGCGTCCCGAAACACCATGTCGCTGAAGATCCGGCCCTGCATGGGACGCGGGCCGAATTCGAGCGCAGGCCGGACTCCCGTCCAAGGGGTGACCGGTTGCGGCGGCTGCCAGCGCAGGTCCCCGACGGGTGGAGCCGCGAACGGGATGCCCTTGAACGCATGCACGCGTCCATCGGCCACCACGGCGCCTTCCAATACACCGTCGGCGATCTTCGTTTGGACCCGGTCCGCGTCCGCGGCACGGGCCAGCATGACGATTCCGAGCAGGACAACAGCGAGACGAATGTTCATAAGAGGGGAGGGGCGGGGCAGCCTGCGGCGGGATTCGCCGCAGTGCAACTCCCCGGAGCCTCGCCCGCTCGAGCGAAGCCACCGGGGGACACAAAAAAGCCCGCACGGAGGTGCGGGCTGGAAAGGGAAACGCGAGGGCGGGCTTAGTCGTTCGTGATGTCGAACGTGGTGCTGCGGTCGCGGACGGGCGTGTACAGTTTGTACCACTCCTTCTGCGCCGGGCTGTCGCTGTATTCCTTCAGCGCCTGCTCGCTCTCGAATTCCATCACGATCGCATGGGTGCGTTCGCCCTGCGCCTTGATGGTCTTCGTCCACACGCGCTTGATACCCTTGAAGGAGGCGGGGAGCTGTTTGACGCCATCGAGCGCGGCCTGAACCTGCTCCTTCGGCGCGTCCTTCTTGAACGTGACCGTCACGACGTGGATGACGGACTTGGGGGCGGTGGAGCTGGCGGAGGCGGCCGAGCTGTTGCTCGACTGGGCGACGGCCGGGGCCGCGGTGAACGCGATCAGGCCGGCGGTGAACAAGGTGGCGATGAGTTTCTTCATAGGGGATTTTGTCGGATGAACGGCAGTACAGATGTGGGTAATCCCTTGAAATGCAACTGAACGGGTAAACTTGGGGCGGCTCCCGTAACGCAACTCGGCGTTGTCGCAGGGATCGACTCGCTGGCGCTCCTCGCTACACCCAGGCGTTTGGCTGCGCGGGCGTACCGAAGAGCGCCAGCCGCCGGCTAGCCTTTCAGCTCTCGGGTGCCCGTGTCGCTGGTGACGACCTCCGTGGCACTGACCTCGATGACGTCGGCCGCGGCGGCTGGCGCCCGCGGTGCGCCCCGGAGGCGGGGCGAAGCGTCGCCCTTCACCCGCCGCCACAGGCCCCGCACGCCGAGGATAAGCAGGACCGCTCCCGTCAGGACGGCCACGACGACAAACCCCGTGGTGACAGCGAGCACGGCGAGGGTGGCGACCAGGAGTAATTTCAGGAGGCGCACAGGAAGAGCACCCAGCAAACGCGGGAAAGTTGCGAGTTCAATCCCAGGCATGCCCTCGCTCACCGAAGTGACTGCACCCACGACTTGAGCCCCGGCGGAGGCGGCGTATCAAGTGAAGTGATGAAACCCCTTCTGTACCCGCTCCTTGCCTTGCTGACGCTGTTGACCGGCTGCCAGACGCCGACGCCAGCCACCCCCGAAGCGCGTGCGACGACCTCCTCGACCACCCCCGCGGCCGCGGCGGACGCCGACGATTATCGGCGCTATTTCCCGGCGGACGGAAAATTCCCGGGCCGGGGGGAAATTTCGGGCTGGGATGCCTTTCCCAGGCACAATGCGAAACGTCGTGCGTTGTTCGCCTCACGCGCCGCGCAGGACCGCGACGGACTCGTGTTCGTGGGCGATTCCATCACCGAAGGCTGGCACACCCAGCAGCAGGACCTGGCGGACCTGGGGGTGAAAATCGTGAACCGCGGGATCGGGGGAGACACGACGCCCAACCTGCTCTACCGCCTCGAGGAGGATGTCCTCTCGCTGCGGCCCCGCGCGCTGGTCCTCCTCATCGGCACCAACGATCTCGCGCAGGGCACTTCGCCGGCCGACATTGCGGCGAACCTGAAGGACATCCATGCGCGCATTCGCGCCCAGTATCCCCAGATCCCGCTGGCCCTGTGCCTGGTGATGCCGCGCGGCGACGGGGACCCCTTCCTCAAGACGGTGCCCGAGCTCAATGCGCACATCCGGGCATTGGCGGCCAGCGATCCCAAGGCCGTCGTGGTGGACACGTACACCCCGCTCGCGGCCGCCGACGGCAAGGACAATCCCGCGCACTTCACGCCGGATCACCTGCACCTGAACCCGTCCGGCTACGCGCAGTGGCGCGACGTGATCAAGCCGGTGCTGCGGAGCTGGAAACTCTGAGCGCTGGAGATTTCAGATTTCAAATCTCAGATTTCAGGAGGGTGATGTCACCGCGTCGCGGGGTTGAGTAAACAGTCCCGCGTTTACGCGGAATGCCTTGGTCGAGGCGCTCGCAAACCTTCCGCCTGAAGGCGGGACAACGTACCCAAGCCAGTCCGCATCTGAAATCTGAAGTCTGAAATCACCGGCTGTTTGCAGCCGGTGCTACCACCGCCGCGTATAGCTGGCGTTGATCGTGAAGTCGGCGAACGCCGCGTCGCCGTGGCTCCCGTTGATCTTGTCGACGTAGCTGCGGACGCGGTTCCGCTGGAGCGCGTACGGCACGGCGAGAGCGAACGTGTCGCGCGACGTGGGAGAAACGGAGATGCCGGGCTCAACCGACACGATGTAACCCGGACGACGGAAGCCCTTGTCGCCGCCGATCAGGTCGGAGCTCGGGATTCCCTCCATCCGCAGTCCAAGGCTTGCGATCACCACGTGCTTCGGCGTGACGAGATAATTGGCGCCGGCGCGTACCTGGTACTGGTCAGCGACCGAGAAGTAGGCGGTCGGGGAGGTGATGGCGTTGTTCGAACGCGTGCCGCTGGTCTCCTTCGGATTCACGAGGTAGAAGCCGGTGGCATACAGCGCCAGCTTGTCCGAAAGCCGCTGATACGCGACCGCGGAGAGGGCGACACCCCACGCGCCATCGCCGGGCTGGATCGACTGGTCGACGTTGCGCACCACCGGGCCGGCGGCCGGGTGGAAGGTGTCCTTGACGTTGGAGTCGCCCGTGGGCGCCTTCAGGGCCACGCCGAGCGCGAGGTTGTTCTTCGGATTAGACTGCGGATTGCGCAGCCAGTGGCCGACGCCGAACCGAAGATCGCCGATGCCCTTGCCGTGGGTCTTGTGCCGGTTCACGCGGTCGTGCTCGTAGAGCGAGGTGCGTGACGCGTAGAAGTAGGGCACATCGAGCGTGAGGTAGGTCTGCGGGTTGAGGTCGTACGTGAGGATGACGTCGAACTGCTCCACCACGTTGATCACCTCGCTCCCCGCCGTGTTGCGGTGAAACTGCTGCGCCACGCCGACGAAATGGCGGTGCGAGCGGAAGTGCTGGTAGTTGACGGTGAGCGACCACTTGGTCGGGTCGGTCATGGCGTGGCCGTCGAGGCTGCAGACGGTCGAGCCGTCCATCTGCTTGATGGCGACGCAGCCTTGGGCGAGGGCCTGGGGGGCGAGTGCCCCCAGGACGCCGGTCAGCAAGAGGGCGCCAAGGAGGCGCGTGCAGGAAGGACGCAGTCGCAGCTGCGCCCCGGAGTGGGTGGTGTGGGTCATGGGTTGTAAGCGGGAATCGCCGGGCGATTCGTGGACGCCGCGACCATGCAAGAAACGCGCTGCTGGGAAACCACTTAGGGGCAGTTCGCCGCCCCGGGTGGGCGAATTGCCGGAAGCGAAACCAGAAACCAGAAACGAGAACCAGAAACCAGAAACCAGAAACCAGAAACTAGAAACGAGAAACCAGAAACCAGAACCTATCCCCCCGCCTCCTCCCACACCTGCGCCAGATGGACCAGCATCTCGGTCGCTTTCACCATGTCCTGCAGCGACACCCATTCGCGTTCGCTGTGGACCTCATGCATGCCGGTGAAAAGGTTGGGCGTGGGCAGACCCCGCGCCGTGAGGTTCGATCCGTCGGTGCCGCCCCGGATGGCTTCGGCCTTCGGTTCCAGTCCGGCGCGCCGGATGGCCTCGCGAGCATGCTCGACGGGCTGCATATCGTCCTGCAGCCAGTAGCGCATGTTTCGGTACTGCTCCGTGAAGGAAAGCGTTAGGGCCGCGCGGGGCTCCTCGGCCTGGAGGGTCCGGACGAGCGAGGCCAGCAGCTCGCGCTTGGCCGCGAGGCCTTCGAGTTCGAAGTCCCGCAGGATCAGCCGCACCGTGGCGTGCTCCGACGAACCGGTGCATTCCGTGGGATGGACGTACCCTTCGCGCCCGCGGGTGCTTTCCGGAGAGAGGTCGCGCGGCAGGGCGGCGAGGAAACGTCCGGCAATCCTCAGCGCGTTGACCATGATGTCCTTCGCGTAGCCAGGATGTGCGGCGACGCCCTTGATTTCGAGCACGGCGGCATCGGCGCTGAACGTTTCGTAATAAAGTTCGCCCCGCGTTTCCCCATCGAGGGTGTACGCGGCGACCGCCCCCACCTGCTTGAGGTCCAGCTGGTGTACGCCGCGGGCAATCTCCTCGTCGGGGTTGAAGCAGATCCGGAGCTCACCGTGCGGGATTTCCGGATGCAGGAGCAGATGGCGCGCCGCGGCCATGACGATGGCGACGCCGGCCTTGTCGTCGGCCCCCAGCAGCGTCGTGCCGCTGGCGGTGATCACATCCTCGCCGATCGCGTCGCCAAGCCGCGGCGAGGACGCGGGGCTGAGCTCGAGCGCGGGATTGTCCGGAAACACGATGGGCCTCCCGTCGTAGCGGCGATGGACGAGAGGCTTCGCCGCGCCTGGGAGGTTGGTCGCGGTGTCGACATGGGCAAACCAGGCGATGCGCGGCACGCCGGCTTTGCGGCTGGTTGCGGGCACCGTGCCGAGCACATAGCCGGCCTCCGTCACCTCCACGGCTTGCACGCCGAGCTCCTTCAGCTCCGACGCGAGCAACCGCAACAAGTCCCACTGGCACGCCGTGCTGGGAGTGGTCGGCGACGCCGCGTCGCTGCGGGTCTCGATCTGCACGTACTTCAGGAAACGGTGGAGCAGGTCTTCGGCGTCGATTTGCATCGCGCCGGGATAGGCCAGACCGCCCGCCGCGGCAAGGACGCCCCGCTCAGCTGGAACGATTCAGTTAACCACGAATGGACACGAATCGACCCGAATGAAGACCTGGGAAAATCATCACTTCCGCGCAGGCACAAAACAGTGAGCGGGAGTACGGACGGCTGCATTCGAGTTTCCTCTCCTATTCGTGTGCATTCGTGTCCATTCGTGGTTAATCCGTCTGCATAGTTCCGGCTCAGCCCTCAACCTGAATACCGATCTTGCCACACTATCCCTGCATTTCGTGTTTTTTGAGCACGATTCTCCGTTTCGGTGAGCGTCGTCCCAATCATTGAACAGAAGGTAACGAAGGAAACGAAGGCCGCTGTGTGAATTGGAGCAGTTCCTCCAAATCAGATTTCACAAAAACCGAAC
>JAEWKR010000018.1 GCA_023457715.1 Verrucomicrobiota bacterium | reverse complement strand
CGGCCGGGGGTCCACGTTTCCTGGGCCGGGGGGGGGCTCGCCCGCCTTCCTGCAGCCACGCGACGCGCCTACGCCTTGGCGGCGGCCCGCTGCAGCCGGTCGTTGATCGCCTCCGCGAGGCCGTCGCCCGAGGCGAGCTCCACGTGGATCCGCGCGTAGCCCTGCGTATCCAGCGCGCGCAGGGTGGCGAAAAGCCGACGGGCGACACCGCGGAGGTCCCCCTTGGGGTCGAGCCAGTGGACGTTGGCCGCTGCTCGACCCGCCGGACGGCGGAGATAAACGAACGCTTCCTGCGGCGTGCGGTTGGGGGCCCAGGCGGCCGTGGTCCGCGCGAGGGCGACCGGCGTCCGCGGGCTGTAATGTCGGGTCAGCATGCCCGGCGCGAGCTGGGCCTGGGCGGCCGCCCGGGCCCGCTTTCGCGGCGGGAGGGACACGCGGGCGCCCAGCACGGCTTCGATCTGAGCGCGCGTCACGGCGCCGGGACGCAGCAGGCGCGGGCGCTTCGGGTCGCGCACGTCGACGATGGTCGACTCGACGCCAATCGTCGCGGGTCCCCCGTCGAGGATGTAGGGGATGCGCGCGCCCAGTCCGTCACGCACATGCGCGGCGGTCGTAGGGCTCACATAGCCGAAAGGATTCGCACTGGGCGCGGCCAGCGGGAGGGCGGCGCGTCGAAGCAGGGCGCGGAATAGCGGGTGCGCCGGCACGCGGACGGCCACGCTGCCCCGCCCCGACGTGACCACATCAGGCACCCGCGGCAATCTCGGCAGAACGAGGGTCAGCGGTCCCGGCCAGAAGGCGCGGGCGAGGGCGAGGGCGGCGTCGTTGGGTTCAGCGATGGTCGCGAGTTCGTCCGCCGAGGCCAGATGGACGATCAGGGGATCGGTTGTCGGCCGCCGCTTGGCGCGAAAGATCCGGCGGCAGGCGGTGGCCGAGAGCGCGTTGGCCGCCAGGCCGTAGACGGTTTCCGTCGGCACGGCCACCAGTTCGCCGGCCTGCAGGGCGCGGGCGAGACGGGCAAGGTTGCGCGGCGTGCCGCGCAAGGTCCTGGCGACGCGGGTCATGACGGCATGAAAAAGGCCGGAGGTGCGCTCCGGCCTTCGAAAGGGACGTACTCGGCGCGCCTTACTGCGCGAGCAGCATGTTGCGCGAGTGCTTGATCGTACGGGTCACCGCGCGCTGGTGCTTGGCGGAGAGGCCCGTGTACTTGCGCGGCAGAATCTTGCCGGTGTCCGTGACATAACGGCTCATCGCCTGCGGCTGGGTGAACGGGATTTCCGCGGGCGTGGGAGTCTGCTGCTTCTGTTCAGTCGTGCTCATACAAGAAAAGGAAGGGAGACGGTGAAGGGCCGGCCGGTCGTGTCAACAGGCATTTTAGAGGAAGCACTAGGCGCTAGGCTGTAGGCTCTAGGCCGGGCAGAGGAGCCGCAAGAAGGCGCAGAAGGCGCAAAAAGGGCGTGCGAGGGCTTTGGTAGGTAGTCCCGCGTGCACGCGGAAGGTTTGGGCTGAAAGGATCGAACAAGGCATTCCACGTGAACGCGGGACTACGCACTTAAGCCCGAGAAACGCCGTTGAACTACGAGTGGACCTGAATGAACACCAATAGATGAAGCGCGGGCCGGGGGTGAGTTTTGATTCACTAAACAGTGATCCGATTCGAAGAGCCCGCCGGAATGGCCGGCCGCTCTGTATTCGTGTCAATTCGTGTCCATTCGTGGTTAATCCCTCTGCATAGATCCAGCTAAGCCGGCACCTTTTTGCGCCTTTTGCGCATTTTTGCGGCCAATTCTCCGGGTTGACGGCGCGGACGGGATTCCTATCCACGACGCATACCCTGGCGGCGTTCCCCACGCCCGCGTTTCAGCCCCAGACCCTGATGAGCAGCTTTCGCGTTCGTCCGCGCTTCGATCATACCCTGGACCAACCCCTTGAGGCGGTCCGCCGCCGCGTTCTGGACACGTTCGCGCAGCACGATGGCCTGTTTGAGGTGAAGGACTTTCCCGGCTTCATCGGGCTTCACGTCAAGGAACCGGAGCGGCGGTATTGGTCGCCCCGACTCTTCCTCGTGCTGGAGCAGACCGGTGATGGGAAAACCCGGGTTCATGGCACGTACGGGCCGGAAATCGAGGTGTGGTCGGTGTTCCTTTATGGGTATCTCGCCACGGGAGTCCTCGGCACCCTGGGTGGCGCCCTCGGGTTTGCCCAGTGGCTGGTGAAAACCGAGCAGCCGTGGGGACTCTGGGTGTCTGCCGGCATGGCCACGTTCGCGCTCCTCCTGTACCTGGGCGCACAGCTCGGACAGAAGCTGGGCGCCTGGCAGACTTTTCAGCTGCACCACGTGTACCAGACCGCCGTCGGTCGTCCCACCGCGGTGGAATGAGGCGGGACGAGGGACCAGGGAACCAAGCGGAGCCATCGCCCCCCTCACTCCCTCATCCCTCATCCCTCACTCCCTCCCATACGTGTATACGCGCACGTATCCACCGGACGGTTGACCCCGCAGGCATCTGCGCGCGTGCTCGCGGCGTGCCGGTCTCCCACTTCCGACACCCCCTGCTGGTGTTTGCCCTCGCCGGATTGTTGTCGCTGCCTGCGCGCGCGGCGTTCGATCCGGAGGCTGGCCTGCCGCTTATCCGCAACTATCCGCCGGAGGTGTACAAGGCGCATGACCAGATCTTCGCCAGCGCCGAGGGCCGGGACGGTGTCGTGTATTTCGGCACCTATGCCACGGTGGTGTCATTCGACGGTGAGCGCTGGCGGTCATATCCGCTGCCCGGGACCTGGGTCCGCGCCCTGTGCGTGGGCGATGACGGCCTGGTGTACGTCGGCGGCGGGGGGCTGCTCGGCCGGCTGGAACCGGAGCCCGGGACCGGTGTGCTGCGGTACGTCAGCCTGAGGCCCCACCTGCCGCCCGAGTGGCGTGACATCGGGAGCGTCTGGAGCGGCGTGCCGATTCCCCGCGGGATGGTGTTCGCCACCGACGGCGCGGTCTTCACGTGGCACGAAGGCCGTTTTCACGTCGAACCTCACCCCGGGATGCGACCGACGCTGCGGACGGCGCAGGGGCGGGTTTTCTGCCACGTTGGCGACGAATTGCGGGAACGGACGGCGGACGGCTGGCACGTTCTGGCCCGGCACGAGCGGCTGCGCGGCGTCCGGCGGCTCACGCTCCTCGACGCGACCGGCGCCGAGGTGACGGTCGCGCGCGACGACGGCGGGCTCCTGCGTATCCAGCCAGATGGGACGGTGCGGGAGTGGACGCCGGCCGCCGCCGGGTTTTTGCGCGACGCGGGCATCCGCAACGGCGTGCGGCTGCCAGACGGCGGCTACGCCATTTCCACCGCCGCGCGGGGTCTGCTGCTGACGGATGCGGACGGGACGCCCGAGCGTCTGCTCGACGCCGACCGGGGACTGGCGGCGACGTCCACCTATGGCATGCTCCTCGCGCGTGATCGCACCCTCTGGGTGGAGACGGCGAATGGCCTGTCCCACTTCGGGGTCAGCACGCCGTGGACGATTTTCGACGAACGCAACGGGCTGCCGCGGACCATCGCCGGATCGCCGGTGCGCGTGGGCGGCCGCTTGATGACGGGGCTCACTGACCTGCCGCCGCGCCGGTTGCAGCCGGCCCGCGACGGGTATGACCTCGCGCGTCTGGTCGACCTGGCTCCGGAGGTGAAAGGCCGCCTGGCGAATCTGATCGAGGTGGGCGGCGTGCTCTATTCCGGCGGCGAGCGCGGTCTGGTGCGGATCAGCGAACCGTCGCGGGAGGTTCATGCCACGTCGTCGCCCGTCGAACACGTCATCGCGCTGCAGGCGGCGCCGGGGACGCTGGTCGCGGGACTCACCCGGGGGATTGAGATCCTGCGGTTCTCCGACGGTGACAGCGTCGCGCAGGCGGAACGCGTCAGCGGCATCGACGTCGAAATCTCCAATCTGGTCGAGCTGCCCGGCGGGGTGGTGTGGGCCGGCACCACGGCCGGCGTCGCCTGGCGGCTGACCATTGACCCGGCGGGACGGGTGAGGGACGCGACGGTGTTCGATGGCGCCCGGGGCTTGTCGGGGGAGGCGGGGTGGGTGCGCGTGAGCGCGTTTCAAGGGGCAGTGCTCGTCGCCACCCCACGTGGCTTCTTCCAGCTTTCGGCCGACGGTGAGCGTTTCGTGGCGCACCCGGGATTGACCAAGTGGAAGCCCGCCGGCGTGAACACGCTGCCCTTCGACTGTTCGGATGGAAACCGGATCTACGCGCAGATCGCCGGCGCGGGGGGCGGGTACGTGCTCGGGCGCATCGAGGTGAAGCCGGAAGGTTCGACCTGGACCTCTCTCCCCACCGAAATTCAGGACGTCCTCGGTCATGGCGGCGCCCGGGTGCTGACCTGGATGCGCGAACAGGAACGCGAGTGGCTGTTCATCGCCGGGACGCGCGGGATCGTGCGCTTCGATTTGGGATCCGCGCCGGCCAGCGCGCCGCCGCCCGCCGTGCTGGTCAACGAAATCGTCCGCGGGGACTGGCGGCGCGCGGGCACCGCCACCCCCCTGCACTTCGACTTCAGCCGCGAGTCGCTCACGTTTCGCTTCGCGGCGGCGGGCGCGGCGCTGCGGACGCTGGGCTACGAGACCCGCCTGCTCGGGTACAACGATCGGTGGACGCCAGCGTCGACCGCCGAGGTCTCCTTCACGGGCCTGGTCGGCGGCCCCTACACCCTGCAGGTGCGCGCCCGCGACCGGGAGGACCGCGTGGGCCCGCCGGCCGAGGTGACATTTTCCATCGCGGCACCGTGGTGGCGTTCGCCCCTGATGCTGGCGGGCTACGCGGCGGCCGGCCTGGTTTCGCTGGGCGGGTTTGTGCGCTGGCGGCTGCGTGCCGGGGAACGCGAGCGGCAGCGCCTCGAGCGGACGGTGGCGGAACGCACCCGGGACCTGGCGGCGGCGCGGGACCAGGCGGAGGCGGCGAGCCGCGCGAAAAGCGCGTTCCTCGCGTCGATGAGCCATGAACTGCGGACCCCCCTCAACGGGGTGATCGGTTACGCCCAGCTGCTCCAGACCGATGCGCGGCTGACCGGCGACCAGCTCGAACGCATCCGGATCGTGCATACGAGCGGCGAGCATCTCCTGCGCATGATCAACGACGTGCTCGACCTCGCGAAGATCGAGGCCGGCAAGCTGGAACTGCGGCTCGCGCCCGGCGCCCTGCGGGACATCCTCCAGGATGTGGCGTCCGCGCACCGGCCCGCGGCCGCGCAGAAAGGCCTGGAACTCATGGTCGAGACCGAACCGGCGGTGCCGGAGTGGGTCGAACTCGATGCGGCAAAAGTCCGGCAGGTCCTCGACAACCTTCTGGGCAACGCGATCAAGTTCACGTCCCGCGGGCGGGTCACGTTGCGGGCCGGGGTGCGCCGCGGGCCGGAGGGCGTCCGGCTGGTCATCGCCGTGCAGGACACCGGTCCCGGGATCGCCGCGCCGGACCGCGACCGTTTGTTTCAACCCTTCGAGCAGGCGCACCTGACCCGGCCGGCGGCGCCGGGCACCGGGCTCGGGCTGGCCATCAGCCGGGCGCTGGTGGAGCGGATGGGCGGGGCGTTCGAGGTCGAAAGCGCGGCCGGCGCCGGCAGTGTATTCGCCTTTCACGTGCCGCTGGTCGAAGTCGCGGCGAACCAGGCGGCCAAACCGGTGCGCCGGGTCGGCTTCGAAGGCGGACAGCGCCGCGTCCTCATCGTCGACGATCATGCCGTCAACCGTTCGCTGCTCATCGATCTGCTGCGGCCGCTGGGATTTGTCTGCACGGCGTACGAATCCGGGCCGGCGGCCCTCGCCGCCCTGCACTCCGGCGCGGAACCGTGGCCCCACGCGGCGATCCTCGATCTGCGGATGCAGCCGATGGACGGGCTGGAGCTGACCCGGCAATTGCGGGGGCGGGCCGACGGGCGGCCGCTGGGCGTGCTGCTCACCTCGGCGTCGGTCCTGACATTCGACCCCGCCGAAGGCCGGGCCGCCGGCTGCGATGATTTTCTGCCCAAACCCTTCCGCACGGAGGACCTGCTGGAAAAGCTCGGCGCACTGCTCGGACTGCGCTGGCGGACGGAGGGCACGCCGCGCGCAACCGGCCCGGCGTTTGCCGTCGTCACCGACGCGGCGCTGCCGGGTCCCGTCGCGGCCTCCCTCCGCGAGCTGCTCGCCACCGGCGACCTGGCCGAGTTTCGCGCCGCGGTGGCGCGGTTCGAGGTGGAGCACCCGGCGGCGGCCGGCACCCTGCGCCAGCTCGATGCGGCGGCGGCGGAGTTCCAGCTCTCCCGGTTGCGCAGTCTGCTTTCCTGCCCATGACGTCTCCCCAGCCGCCCACTTTGCTCGTCGTGGACGACACCCCCGCGAATCTGGGCGTGGTCTGCGACGCGTTGCGACAGCAGGGCGTCCGCGTGCTCCTGGCGGAGAGCGGACTCGCGGCGCGCCAGGTGCTGGCGCGGACCGCCCCCGCCCTGGTCCTGCTCGACATGATGATGCCGGGGGAGGACGGGTTGACGTTCTGCGCGGCCCTGCGGGCGGACGCCCGCTGGCGGGACCTGCCGGTGATCTTCCTAACTGCGGTCGACGAGCCGGAGCAAAAGGTGCGCGCCTTCGCGCTGGGAGCCGTGGACTATGTGACCAAGCCGGTGCACGTCCCGGAACTGCTGGCGCGGGTCCGCGTGCAGCTGGAACTGCAGGCCGCGCGCGCGGCGCTGGAGGCGCAGAACGCCCGGCTCGAGGCGGAAGTGGCTTTGCGTCTGGACGCGGAGGAGCAGCTGGCCGCCTCGCTGGATCGCGCGGTCCTCGTGCTCAATCGGGCGGGAGACCTCCTGTTTGGCACGCGTCTGGCGCACGACCTCCTCGCCAAGGCCGGACTGGCCGCCGCGGCGCTCATCGCCGGCGGACGGTTCGAGTCGGCGGGCGTGGTGCTGGCGGTCCGTCGGTTTACCGAGCCCGGTCAGGACGACACCGTGATGCTCGCGCTCGAGGAGGAGCACGCTCCGCCCGGCCCGGCCGCCTTGTGCCAGCTCGGCCTCACCCCGCGGCAGGCGGAGGTGGCGTACTGGGTCGCACAGGGCAAAACAAACCCGGAGATCGCGCTTATTCTCGGCGCCAGCTCGCGCACCATCGACAAGCACATGGAGCGGATCCTGGAAAGACTGGGCGTGGAAAACCGGGCCACGCTGATTCTCCGGGCGACGGAAATTCTGCGGCCGTAGAGGGGGGAAAAGGGACCGAAGGGAGGAAAGGGACCGAAAGGACCGAAGGGACCTAAAAGACCACCGGTGGGTGGCGCAGATTTGATTTTGTGGGCTGCCAGCTGCTGGCGCAGGTTGCGGGGTGCGTGAGCAAGCTCGCGGCCCGCAGCACGCTCAGGGCCGCACCGTCTGGATGGTCCCTTCCGTCCCTTGGGTCCTTTAGGTCCCTTTGGTCCCTTCCCCCCCCGTACGCAGACCCGCGTATCGCGGCGGATCGACTCTCCTGATACGATGCGTGCCCCACCTGCATCCCATGCGCCTTCCCTACCTGATTCGTACGCTCGTGCCGCTGGCACTGGCTCTTTTCACCCTCCTGCCCGCCTTCGGCCAGACTCACGCCGAACTCACCGGCAAGACCCTCACCCTGAAGATCGAGGGGGGAGTCGCGCCCTTTGCGACGAGCGGCACCCAGGTCCTCAAGCTGGATTCTCCGGCCACCGGTCAGTACACGGTGGATACGAATGGGGCGCGCACCTCCTTCGGCACCTACACGTACTCCACCTCCAACATCGGCGCGAAGCTCGACCTCCAGGGCTATTTCGCCACCGGGCCCGCCACGATCGAGCTGTACAACTTCATCGCCGCCAGTGGGACCGGCCGGTTCGAAACCTACATGAATGGAGTGGGTTCCAATAATCACGGCACCTACACGCTCGGCGACGGAAGCACCGGCGGCGCCACGACCGCGCCGGTGATCAGCGGAGCCACCAGCCTTACGGCCACGGTGGGCCAGCCGTTTTCGTATCAGGTGATCACGGATCCCGTCGCGACCTCGTTCCAGAACATGGGCGGCAACGCGACCATCCAGCTGAACACGCTGACCGGCCTGGTCACCGGCACCTTTGCCACCGCGGGCACCTTCACGTTCAGCGTGCAGGCGATCAACGCCGCCGGTACGAGCGCCACAACCACCTACACCGTGGTCGTCACCGCGGGCGGCACCAACGGGGGCGGCAACACGGGCAACGGCGGCGAAAAATATGCCGGCCGCTACCTGGGCAAACTGGGCACCAGGACGGGCACGACCACCAACGCCCGCTTTGCGGACTACGATGTCACCATTGCGCGGGACGGCACGGTGACCGCGGCCGTCGCAGGTGCGGCGCAGGCCTTCACGGGCACCGTCGCCAGCAATGGCATCATCACCTTCACGGGCGGGGCGGGCCGGACGCAGTACGGGATCACGCAGGCGCTCGTCGAAGGCACGACCTTCATGTCGAGCTATGGCACGGCGGTCTCGGGCGTACAGTATCGCTTCGAGTGGAGCACCTCCTTCACCCCCGGCGGCACGCCCATCGTGGCGGCCCCGGAGATCGGCGCGGTGGCGGGAACGTATGCCGGTCAGCAGTTCTTTGCGCTGGGCGATGCGGCGGCCACGGGCCTGTTCGGTGAGTTTGTCGCCACGGTGACGCCGGGCGGCGTCCTGACGGCGCTGGCCGGCACGTTGACCGGCCGGGTCGATGCGCAGGGCAACGTGACGTTCGATCGCGGAGGCGCGAACCTCGCCTTCGGCTACACCACCGGCACCATCGCCAACGGGCGCCTGGCCGCGATCGGCCAGGTGATCGTGAACAACATCGTCGTGGCGACGTATCGGATCGACGCGCCGCGCAGCGGCACCGGGACCACGACCGTGGCGACCGCCGCGGCGGCGCCGTCCAACCTCGTCGGATACCGTAATCGCGTCGGTCAGACGTTCGAACTTCAGGTCACCGGGTCGGGCTCCGGCGCCGTCTGGGGCACGGATGTGTACACCGACGACTCCTCGGTCGCGCGCGCCGCCGTCCATGCCGGGGTGATCGCGGTGGGCGAGACGAAGGTGCTGACCCTCACGGTCCTGCCCGGCCGCTCGAGTTATGTGTCCAGCACGCGGAATGGCGTCACCAGCGCGTCCTGGGGCGCGTGGGGCGGCAGTTACACCTTTGCGGCCGGCGGCACGGCGGTGACCGGGACGGCAACGGCGAAGCCGGCCCTCGCCCTTTCCGGCGACACCCGGCCGAGCACGCTGTCGGCCGGCGGCCGGCTGGTGCTGCCCATCAACGTGACCGGTGGCGGCACGTACACCTATCAATGGTACCTGAACGGCACGGCGATCAGTGGGGCGACGGCGAATCCGTACATCGTTGAAAGCGTGGGCGCGGCGCACGCGGGCGCCTACACCGTCGATGTCACCAACGCGCTCGGCACGTCGCGCCTCACCGCCGGCACGGTCACGGTCACGAGCGTGGGCGCGCCGGTGATCGCCCTGCAGCCCATCAACCGCACGGTGCTGCCGGGCGGCACGTTCACGCTGGCGACGAATGCCTCGGGTGCCGACAACACGTACCAGTGGTACCGCAATGGCGTCGCGCTGGCGGGCGAGACGGGTCCGATCCTGCTGCGGCAGAACGTGACGGCGTCCGACGCCGGCGACTACACCGTCCGGATCAGCAACGCGGCGGGTTCGGTCACCAGCACCGCGGGGGCGGTCACCTTGTCGGCCAATGCCTCGCGCCCGGCGAATCTGTCGGTGCGCGCGAACGTGGCCGCCGGGCAGTCGATCATTCCCGGCTTCTTCCTGCAGGGCGTCGGCACCAAGCGCGTGATTGTCCGCGCGGTCGGCAGCGGGTTGATCCCGTACGGCGTCACCGGGGTCATGGCCAATCCGAAGCTCGAGGTGTATCGCGGGACGACCAAGGTCGCCGAGAGCGACGATTGGGACGGCGCCGCGGCGACGACGGCGGTGTTCAACAGCGTGGGCGCGTTCCCGCTCACCGCCGGCAGCAAGGATGCCGCGCTGGTCACGAACCTGACCGCGGGCGTCGGCTACACCGTGGTGGTGTCGGGCGTGGGCAACACGGGTGGCGTGGTGTTGACGGAGGTGTACGACGCCGACGCTGCCGGCACCAGCACGAGCACGATCACCAACGCCTCCGTGCGCGGTCAGGCGGGGGCCGGCAGTTCCACGCTGATCCTCGGCTTTGTGATTGCCGGCGAAGGTTCCCGTTCGCTGCTGGTCCGTGGCGTCGGCCCGAAGCTGGCGAGCTATGGCGTCACCGGCACGCTCGCCGACCCGCGGCTGCAGATCTATGACTCCAGCGACCGCGCGGTGCTGGCCAACGACGATTGGGGCCAGGCTGATTTCGTCGGCGAGCTGGTGCAGGCGACGGACTTCCTGGGCACCTTCCGCCTCGATCCGGGCAGCAAGGATGCCGCGACCCTCGCGTTGCTCCCGCCTGGCGCGTACACCGTGCACGTCAGCGGCCCGGCGGGTGCGACCGGCGAGACGCTGGTGGAAGTCTACGACGTGCCCTGAGGGGGGGAGGTTGAGAGTTGAGGGTTGAGAGTTGAGCGACTCGGAGCCCTGAAAGTCGGAACGCTGGTTTTCGCTGATCCGCCACTCCTTCACGTGAGCGGCGATAAGCGGAGATCAGCGTTCCTTTTAATGTGCCGGGGCTCGTGCGGGGACTTCCCCTTTATCCCTCATTCCCTCATTCCCTCTCCATGAGCCAGAACGCGTGTCCTGCCTGCACCCTCGAAGACATTCTCAGCCATCCCGACCGTTGGGAATGCGCGACCTGCGGGCATGAATGGCCGAAGGAAGCGGCGCCTGAGGCCGCGCGGGTGGTGAAGGATGCCAACGGCAACGTGCTGGCGGACGGTGACACCGTCGTCCTGATCAAGGACCTCAAGCTTCGCGGCGGTTCCGGCACGCTGAAAGGCGGCACCAAGGTGAAGAACATCCGGCTGGTCGACGGCGACCACGAGATCGACTGCAAAATCGAAGGCAGTGCGATGGCGCTGAAAGCGTGCTTCGTGAAGAAAGCGTAGGCGGCGCTGCGCGCCGCGGTTTTGTGTTTTGCGTTTTGAGTTTTGGGTTGCGAGTAGGGTGGTGCGTCAGCCCGCCACGGTTGCATCACGCTGCTTCGATCGCGGGCGGAAGCACCGCCCTGCCGAGAACCTGCCGCACCCTGCCATTGACGGCCCGCGGAACGTGCCAAACATTCGGGCGACCTGGTCCCCGTAGCTCAACTGGATAGAGCAACGGTTTCCTAAACCGTCTATCCCGGTTCAAGTCCGGGCGGGGGCGCCAAGGGCCGGAGGACCGGAGGGCCGGAAGGCCGGAAGGCCGGAGGGCCGGAAGGCCAGAAGGCCAGAAGGCCAGAAGGCCAGAGGGCCGGAAGGCTAGAGGACCTGAGGCTGGGCCTGAAGACCTGAGGGCAAGGGGCAAGCCGCAAACCCGATCCACCAGGCTGAAGCTGGTGCTGGCCCTCCGGACCTCTGGTCCTCCGGCCCTCTGGCCTTCCGGCCCTCCGGGCCCGCGCTAATGGCCGCATAAAGGCTGAGAATTACGCGTCCTAAGCGGATGCGGGCTTGATCGTCGCGCCGCGGGGCCACTTGGTGATGGTCTCCATGCGTCCAAAGAAAGTCGCCATCCTCACCGCCGGCGGTCTCGCCCCGTGTCTCAGCGCCGCCATTGCCGACCTGATCGAGCATTACAGCGTCGTCGCGCCGGACATCGAGTTGCTGTGCTATCGCGGTGGGTACAAGGGCCTGCTCCTGGGCGAAAGCATTGCGGTGACGCCGGCTGACCGTTCGGCGGCGCATGTGCTTCGCAAGCACGGCGGCAGCCCCATCGGCAACAGCCGCGTCAAGCTGACCAACGTGAAGGACTGCGTGAAGCGCGGGCTGGTGAAGGAAGGCCAGGATCCCCTGCATGTCGCCGCCGAGCAGCTCGTGCGCGACCAGGTGGATGTTCTCCACACGATCGGCGGCGATGACACCAACACGACGGCCGCCGACCTGGCCGCCTACCTCGCGAAGAACAACTACCAGCTGACGGTCATCGGTCTGCCCAAGACGATCGACAACGATGTCTTCCCCATCCGCCAGAGCCTCGGCGCGTGGACGGCGGCGGAGGAAGGCGCAAAGTTTTTCGAGCGCGTCGTCGCCGAGTTCAACGCGAACCCGCGCATGCTGATCGTGCACGAGGTCATGGGCCGCAACTGCGGCTGGCTCACCGCCGCGACCGCCGCGGAGTACCTGAAGCGCGTCGAAAACACGCCCGTGGTGCCCGGCCTCGGCCTCAGCCGTGACCGGCTGAACGTGCACGGCGTCTACGTGCCCGAGCTGTCGCTCGACGTCGCCGCGGAAGCCACCCGGCTGCGCGCCATCATGGATCGCGTGGGCAATGTGAATATTTTCGTCAGCGAAGGCGCCGGCGTCGAAAGCATCGTCGCCGAAATGACCGCCCGCGGCCAGGAGGTGCCCCGCGATGCCTTCGGCCACGTGAAGCTCGACGCCGTGAATCCCGGCAAATGGTTCGGCGAACAGTTCGCGAAGATGATCGGCGCCGAAAAAGTGCTGGTGCAGAAGAGCGGGTATTTCGCCCGCTCGGCGCCCGCCAACACCGCCGACCTGGAACTGATCCGCACCTGCGCACATCATTCCGTCGAGTGCGCGCTGCGGCGCGAGAGCGGCGTGGTCGGCCAGGACGAGGACCGCGGCGACGCGCTGCGCGCGATCGAGTTCTCCCGCATCAAGGGCGGCAAGCCGTTCAACACGTCGCTGCCGTGGTTCCGCGTCATGCTGTCCGCCCTCGGGCAGCCGGTGACCGCGGTGGTGGCCGGCGGGCATCATTGAAAAGCGGTAGGCTTTAGGCGGTAGGCTTTAGGCTTTTTGTCGGCCTACCGCGCAGCCCGCAGCCAAGGCATTCCGCCTGACGGCGGGACTACGTACCCAAGCCAGCCGCCGGGCGGGACTACATACCCGAGCCCGTGGCTTTGGTACGTAGTCCGCCTTCAGGCGGAAGATTGGGTCGGCGCTTAATGCCTACCGCCTAAAGCCTAACGCTTTTTGCCCCGGTTTTCGCATTTTTTTCGCGGCACCCCGGGAGGGATGCGGCGTCGCAGCGGGCTCCGGTTTTTTACGCCTTGCTTGCAATGCTGTCCCTCGACTCGGCCGCTCGCGGCCCGTCACGCTGGCGGCGTTCCAAGCTGGGTCTCCAGCCCATACCCATGAAACGTCTGCTCACCTTTGCCGCGCTGCTGTGCGGCTGTATCCTAGCGCCCATGACGTCGGGCGCGGAGTTCGACCAACGGCTCGCCAACGTATCCACCCGCGCCCAGGTGGGCACCGGCGGCAACGTGGCGGTTGTCGGCTTCGTGATCGGCCCCGGCGCCGCCAAGCAGGTCCTGATCCGCGCGGTGGGACCCACGCTGTCCGGCTATGGCGTCAGCGGGGTGCTGAGCGATCCCCAGATCGAGGTTTTCAACAGCGCGGGGGTGCGGGTGCTGGCCAATGACAACTGGTCGACGACCGTGAGCCCGGCGGCGGCGGCCACCGCCGCGGCCTTTTCCTCCGTCGGTGCGTTCGCGTTCGCCTCCTCGGGCAGCCGGGACGCCGCGCTCATCGCGACCCTGACGCCCGGATCCTACACGGCCCAGGTGAAGGGCGCCAACAACGGCACCGGCATTGCGCTGGTCGAGGTGTACGACGTCACGGGTTCGGCCCGGCTGCTGAACCTCTCCACCCGCGCGCAGGTGGGCACGGGCGCGGGCATCATGATTTCCGGCATCGTCCTCGCGCCCGGCGGTGGCGCGCGCAAGATTCTGATCCGCGCGGCCGGGCCCGCGCTCGCGGAATATGGCGTCAGTGGCACGCTGGCGGACCCCGCGATCGCGGTGCTGGACGCGCGCAACGTCCAGATTGCGGCAAACGACAACTGGGGCTCGGTGAATGCCTCCGCGATCACGAGCGCCTTTGGTCAGGCCGGAGCCTTTCCCTTCGCCGCGAACTCGAAGGACGCCGCCCTGCTGGTCGACCTCGCGCCTGGCGCCAGCTACACGATCCAGGTGAGCGGGGTGGGCGGCACCACCGGCAATGCGCTCGTCGAAGTGTACGACCTGACGGCCGAGGGCACCGCGACGGTCTCCGTGGGCGCCACCGTGGCGACCACCGATGCCAGGGGCGCGCCGCCCGCAGTCTTCACGCTGACCCGCACGGGCAACACCGCGGCCGAACTGACCGTCTACTACAGCCTCAGCGGGACCGCGATCAACGGCGTCGACTACGCGCGACTGCCGGGGTCCGCGTTGATTCCGGCCGGCGCGACCTCCACGACGGTCACGCTCACCGCCCTCGACACCAACGCCAGCACCTCGATCAACAAGGACGTCACGCTGCAGCTCACCTCCGGCACGGGTTACGGCGTCGGCATGACCGGCGCCGCGAGCGCCACGATCTTTTTCAACCCCGGCTCGCTCTACATCGCCGCTCTGCGGACGGTGGCCGGCGCCACCTCGACCGCGTTCGGCACGGCCACGGTGCAGGTCGGCGGTGACGGCACGTTCGGCTCGGTCAATCTCACCTTCTCCAATCTAAGTTCGCCGCAGACCGCCGTTTATCTCCGCCTGGGCACCGGGGCCGACGTCGGCGCCGAGCTGGTGCGGCTGCCGACGGGGCAGGTTTCCGGCATGCGCTGGACCTTTGGCACGAGCGGCACCTACACCGCCGCGCAGTTGCTCGAGGCCATTCGCAACGGGCAGGTTTACGTCGACGTGCAGACGGCCACGTACCCCACGGGGGAGCTGCGGGGCACGTTCATTCAGTCGAGCGGGAGCATGACCTTCGCCGCGCCGGCGCCGCCGCCGGCGTTCGCGCCGCCGCAACTCTCCGCGAGCGATGCCTCACGTTTCCTTGCCCAGGCCACGTTCGGCCCGACGAAGGGTGAAATCGACGCGCTCGCCGGCCAGCCGTTCACGGCGCTCGGAGCCTGGATCGATGCGCAGATGGCGCTGGCTCCGTCGCTCCACCTCGAGGGCACCGACGCGGATTTCCGCGCGTACGCGGTGGGCGACAATCCGCAGTATTCGCAGCAGAACCGGGTGGCGGCCTGGTGGAAGATCGCGGTCACGTCACCCGATCAGCTGCGGCAGCGCGTGGCCTTTGCCCTCAGCGAGCTGCTCGTGGTGTCGGACGTGAATGGCACGGTGAACGGCAACGCCCGCGGCCTCGCGAATTACTACGACCTGCTCGTGCAGGGTGCTTTCGGAAATTATCGGGACCTCCTCGAACAGGTGACCCTCAGCCCGATCATGGGGGTGTACCTGAGCTCGCTGCGCAACGGAAAGGCGACATTCGAGCGCAACACGGGCCGGCAGCTCTCGTCCCCGGACGAAAACTATGCGCGCGAGATCATGCAGCTGTTCACGATCGGACTCACGCAGCTGCAGCCGGACGGCACGCTCAAGCTCGACCCGCTGGGGCTCCCGATCGCCACGTACAATCAGACCACGATCACGGAGCTCGCGAAGGTGTTCACCGGGTGGTCGTTCTCCGCTGATACGTCCGTCGCCTCCAATTTTCGCGGCGCGCCATCGAATTACCTCCAGCCGATGGTGCTCTTTCCCACCTTCCATGACGACACCGCCAAGACGATTGTCGGCGGCGTGCAGCTGCCCGCCGGCCAGGGTGGCCTGCAGGACCTGAGGCAGGCGCTGGACACCCTTTTCCATCACCCCAACACCGGCCCGTTCGTGTCGCGGCAGCTCATCCAGCGGCTGGTCACGAGCAATCCCAGCCCCGGGTACGTTTATCGCGTGGCCCAGGCCTTCGCCGACAACGGCCGCGGGGTGCGCGGCGATCTCGCCGCCGTGGTCCGCGCGATCCTGCTCGACTACGAGGCGCGGTCGGGCGCCGTGGCCGCCACCGCCAGCTTCGGCAAGCTGAAGGAACCCCTGCTGCGGGTCACCGCGATCATGCGCGCGTTCGAAGCCCGCGCAAACAACGGCCGGATCGCCTATACCTTCCCGGAGAATCAGGCGGGCCAGGCGCCGCTGCGCGCGCCGACGGTGTTCAACTTCTTCGAGCCGAATTTTGTGCATCCGGGACTTCTGGCCACCTTTGGGCTGTATGCGCCGGAGTTTCAGATCACCAACGACTCCACGGCGATCACGTTGCCGAACATGCTGTGGAATCTCATCTACGCCAACCGTTCGGCGACGAACCTGGCGGAGACCACCGTCGGGATTTCGCTCGAGCGGCTGCTGCCGCTGGCCGGCAAGCCCGCGGAACTCGTGGCGCAGACGAATCTCCTCCTCGCCGGCGGCATGCTGCCGGCGCCCATCGTCGACCGCATCACCAAGGCGATCGGCGCCCTGGCCGTCGGTACGACCGCCTTCGACACCGAGCGCGTCCGCTCCGCGATCTATCTCACCGTCACCGTCCCGCAAGGGGCGGTGCAGAAGTGAGAGTGAAAGTGAAAGTGAAAGTGAGAGTGAAGGTGGAGCAGACCCCCGCTTGGGCGGGGCGCCCGCAACATGAACCGCCCCAAGGCGACTGAATACCATCCTCCGCTCCAACCTCACTTCCGCTCTCACTCTCACTCTCACTTTCACTTTCACGCTCCCCTCCCATGTCCTCTCTTCCTGATCTTTCCCGTCGCAAGTTCGTGGGTGCCTGTTGTGCCGCGGTGGGTTCCACCGGCATGCTCTCGGCCCTGGCTCAGCTGCGGCTGATGGGGGCGATCGCGGCCCCGGACGCCGGGGCGGGTTCCACGCCGCCGGCGGTGGGAGCGCTCGATTCCGACTTCAAGGCGCTGGTGTGTCTGTTCCTGGCGGGCGGCAACGATGCGAACAACCTGGTCGTGCCGACCGATGCGACGACGTACTCGGCGTATGCGTTGGGACGCGGGGCGCTGGCG
The DNA here is from genome assembly GCA_023457715.1 of Verrucomicrobiota bacterium. Classification (GTDB taxonomy): domain Bacteria; phylum Verrucomicrobiota; class Verrucomicrobiia; order Opitutales; family Opitutaceae; genus ER46. The sequence continues at coordinate 3,852 of JAEWKR010000018.1, read as the reverse complement.
CTGCCGCAAAGTTCCCTGCTGCCAATCACGCCGCGCACCTCCGATGGGCGCACGTGGGGCCTGCATCCGGCGCTGGGCCTCGCGCCGGACGGCTCCGCGAATGGCGGGTTGAAGGGATTGTTCGACCAGGGCCGGATGGCGGTGCTGGCGAACGTCGGCACGCTGGCGCATCCGCTGACGAAGGCGTTGTACACCTCGCGTCCCGACCTTCGCCCGCTCCAGCTCTTCTCGCACAACGACCAGCAGGTCGAGTGGCAGAGCAGCATCGCGGACAAGCCCTTTACGACCGGCTGGGGCGGCCGGCTCGCGGATCTTACGAACGCGTTCAACACCAACAGCCGGATCTCGATGGCGATCACGCTGAATGGTCAGAACTCGTTTCAGGTCGGCCGGAACATCGCGCAGTATGCGGTCGGCACCAACGGGGCGATCTCGCTCACGGGCAGCAGCACGAGCACGACGAACAACCACGGCATTCGCACCGCCGCGCTGAAGGACGCGCTGGCGGCGCAGAATGCCAACCTGTTCGAGACGGCGTTCGCGGGCGTGACGACGAATGCGCTGAACAACAGCGCGCTGCTCTCGAGCGTGATCACCGGCACGAGTCCGTTCGCGTCGCATTTCACCGGGCTGAATTCAAATCTCAGCCAGCAGCTGCACATGATTGCGCGGCTGGTGAATGCGCAGGCCCAGCTTGGACTCAAGCGGCAGATCTACTTCGCGCGCATCGGCGGCTGGGATCTGCACGACAGCCAGGTGAACCTCGGCAACACCGCGATTGGCGCGCACGCGAACCTGCTGCGCGACGTGAGCCAGTCGGTGACCGCGTTCTACAACGCGCTGGGCGCAGTCAATGCGCAGAACCAGGTGACGACGTTCACCGCGTCCGACTTTGGCCGCACCTACAACACCAATGGCGATGGGTCGGACCACGGTTGGGGGAGCCACCATTTCATTGTCGGCGGCGCCGTGAAAGGCGGAGAGATCTACGGCCGGATGCCCGACTTCGCGATCAACGGCCCCGATGACACCGGCCGCGGCCGCTGGATTCCGACCACCAGCGTCGACGAGTATTCGGCCACGCTCGCCCGCTGGTTCGGCGTCAGCGCGACCGACCTCCCCGTGGTGCTGCCGAACATTGGCCGGTTCGCGAAACCGGATCTGGGGTTTATGGGGTGAGGGGGGAGGGAAAGGGACCTAAGGGAAGAAAGGGACCTAAAGGACGCAAGGGACCTAAGGAGGGGTTTGCGGTTTGGGGCATTGGGCGCTGCTGAACCCGGCGCTGTCTGCTCCAAGGCGCGGCTGTCGCCGGCTGGTTTGCCATGGTTGGTCCTTTACGTCCCTTAGGTCCTTTAGGTCCCTTTCCTCCCTTAGGTCCCTTTCCCCATGCCCAAACGCCCGCTCATCGCAGCTCTCGCCGCCGTGCTGTTGCTCGCGGGCGGGCTGCTGCCGTTGTGGGTTTTCGAGGGGCGGGAGGACGACAGCGCGGAGGGGCGGGCGGGCCGCCCGCGGTCCATGGCCGAACCGGCGGAGACGCCCACCGGCGGCGCGCGCGCTGAAGCGCTGACGCGATTGGCGGCGGAGATTCCGGCGGAGCAGGTGAGCCCGATTGCGAGCGAGCTGAATGCTCCGCGTGGGACGATTCAGCGGGACCTGGAGATCGTGGCGGCGGTGCTGGAGGCGTGGCGGACCAATTTTCCGCGCGAGGGCAATCCGGTGGGCGAAAACCATGAGATCACGCAGGCCCTCGCCGGGGATAATTCGCTGCAGTTTGCGTTCCTGTCGCCACGGCACCCGGCCATCAACGATCGCGGCGAATTGTGCGACCGCTGGGGCACGCCTTTCCGCTTTCACCAATTGAGTGGCTCGGTGATGGAACTGATCTCCGCCGGCCCGGATCGCCGGTTTGCGACGGACGACGACGTGCGGCGGTGAGAAACAGCGGAGGGATAGCCGCACAAAAATTTCTGAGGTAGCACCCGAGCTTCAGCCTGGTGGTTCGACGCCTTGGATTTGCGGCCACCCTCCCTCCTGCAGGCTGAAGCACTGCAGCTACCTCGAACCCGCTTCTTTTTTGCGCCTTCTGCGCGTTTTTGCGGCTATCCCTCTGTGATGGAACCCGCGCGGCGCTGATCGTGTCGCCGCTTGCGGAATCGGCCGGGGGCGGCTCCTTACCGGGTGGACGCTACGGGAAGGTTCCCGGTATGGCTCCGTCTCGACAAGGTCCGCCGCTCTATCCAAGCTTTCATGACCATGTACTTCCGCAATTCTTCGCGACGTCAGCGCAACCGGGGCTTCACGCTGATGGAAATCCTCGTGGTGCTCGCCATTCTCGGTCTGCTGGCCGGCCTGGCGGTGAGCAAGCTCGGCGGCATCTTCGACGGCGCCAAGATTGACACGGCGAAGTCGTTTGTCACGCAGAGCATCAAGGTGCCGCTCTTTAGCTACAAGATGCACATGGGCGATTTCCCCTCCACGCAGGAGGGGCTCAATGCACTCATCACGCCGCCGGCCAGTCGGGGCGGCTGGCGCGGGCCATACCTCGAACCCGCCAAAATCCCCGAGGATCCCTGGAACACGCCGTACAACTACACCTTCCCCGGCACCCGGAACCGCGACAGTTACGATGTGTGGTCATCCGGCCCGGACAAGCAGTCGGGAACCGAGGACGACATCGGCAATTGGGAAGTGGGCGCGCAGCGGACGCAGTAACCCGGTGCGGCGCCATGCCGCGCGTTTTGACATGATTCCTTCGCACCGGAACCGCCCTTTCGGTCCCGGGAGAACCGTGGGCGCCGCCGCGTTCACGCTGCTCGAGATGCTGCTCGTGCTGGCCCTGATCGGGCTGATGTCCGGGATCCTGGTTGGGACGAGCTCGCGGCTCCTTACTCCGCAGGCGCAGACCCCGCAGGAGGTGTTCTGGGCCGCGGTGCAGTACGCGCGGAAGACGGCGCTGAACACGGAGCAGGATGCGGGGCTTTCGTTCGTGGATGACCGTGAGCAGGGCGGCAAGGCGTTCGTCGTGCGGTCGGCCCGGGGCCCGAAGGTGTTTCCCGTGCCCGAAGCGGGCGATCTCGAGGTGAGTTTCCTCGGGCAGCAAAAAGGCGGCAACCTGATCATGATTGCCGGTGCCGTGATCGAGACGAAGAAGGTGGAGGAGGTGAGCTTTTATGCCGACGGCACGTGCAGCCCGTTCCGGGTGCAGTTCTTCGGCGGTGGACGCACGATCGTGAATGCGATCGATCCGTGGACCTGCGCGCCGGCGCTGTCGGCTGAAGAGGCGGGGGGCGCGCGATGAGAGCGGCCCGTTCGTGGCGGATCCGCAGCCTGGTGCGAGGGAGCGGGGGGCGGGCACGCGCCGGGTTCACCGTGCTCGAGGTCCTCGTGGCGCTCGCGATCTTTGCGTTCGCGTCGATGGTGCTATCCAGCGCGTACATCAATATCCTCAACGGGTACGAACTCGCGACCCGCGGGCAGGGGAACGACGCCGATGTGGCCTTCGCGCGCGCGTTGGTGCTGGCCGAGCCGGACCGCAAGAAGCTCGAGGAGGGCGGAGAGTTTCAGACCGCCGACGGGCGCCGGCTCCAATGGTCGGTGGAGATCGCGCTCACCAACACGGCGGATCTTTATCAAGTGACGTTCACCTGCGACCTCAGCGGAGGGACCGGCGAAAAGGCCGCTCGCCCTGAACAGGTCGTGCAGCGCTTCACCGTGCTGCGCCCCACGTGGACGATCGAGCCCGCAGAGCGCGACAAGCTGCGTGAAGAGGCGAAGACCCGGATCCTCGAACTGCAGGGAAAGGACGCATGAGGATGACGCGTATGCAGGACGCCCCAATCTTTGGTCGTGCTC
>JAEWKR010000017.1 GCA_023457715.1 Verrucomicrobiota bacterium | reverse complement strand
GAGGAAACGCGAATGCAGCCCGTCCGTGGTCCCGCTCACTGTTTTGTGCCTGCGCGGAAGTGATGATTTTCCCAGGTCTTCATTCGTGTCGATTCGTGTCCATTCGTGGTTAACTGAATCGTTCCGGTTTGGCTTTGGGCTTGAGGTTCGGGCACGCAGTCCCGCGTGCACGCGGAATGCCTTGGGAAGGAGTCATCGACGCTTCGGGGCAGGACAACGACGTTCCCGTGCCGCCCAACGTCCAACCTGGATTCCGAAGTAGCCACAGAGAGCACAGAGCTCCGACACATCCACCTTCGCCCAGCCTACGGCGGACAGGGAGGACACGGAGGCTCGGTCCTTGGACAAACCTGTTCATGGCGTAACGCCCAAGACAGTCGCAGCGCCCGCCTCCGGCTCGGCTCTGATTGGGCCTCTGTGACCTCTGTGGCAAAATCGGTATTCAGGTCCAACGCCTGCAGCCTGCCGCCCCTCTCCGCCGTCCGCCGATTTGGCGTTTGGCATTTGGCGCGTGGCGTTTCTCATGGCGCCACGCCGGTTCGACCGCGCCCTCCCTTGACCACGCCCACGCCCCGCGAATCGCTCCACTTCGACGTCCTCTCGCTGGCCGACCTGGCAGCATGGCCGCGCCCGGGCACGTGGCTCGCCGTGCTGGGCCACCCCATCACGCATTCCATCAGCCCGGCCATGCACAACGCCGCGCTGCGGGAGCTCGCACTGGCCGAGCCCCGGTTCGCCGACTGGCGGTACGTTAAGTTCGACGTCCCACCCGACCAACTGCCGGAGGCCCTCGCGCAGCTGCACGCAAAACGCTTCCACGGGCTCAACCTCACGGTCCCCCACAAGGTCCTCGCCTTCGCGGTGGCCGCGGCCATCGACCCCGCTGCGCAACCCGCGGGGGCCATCAACACGGTGCGTTGGACGGAGGGAGGATGGCACGGGTACAATACAGACGGCTACGGCCTGGCTTCCGGGATTCGTCGCGACCTGGGACTCACCCTGGCCGGCGCCCATGTGATCCTCGTCGGCGCGGGAGGGGCCGCCCGGGGCGCCGCCGTGGAATGTCTCCAGCAGAACGTGGCATCGCTGTGGGTGGTGAACCGCACCCCCGAAAACCTCCACACCCTCTTCGACCTCCTGGCCCCGCTCGCCCGCGGCACCCCGTTTCACGGCTTCACCCCCGCTCACCCGCCGCACGATCTCCCGGCGAACGCGATCGTGATCAACGCGACCAGCGCGGGCCTGCGCGATTCCGATCCGGCGCCGATCGACCTCGCGGGCATCCCGCGGCCGGGCGCGGTGTACGATATGATCTACAACCCCGCGATGACGCGACTCCTGCGACAGGCGGCCTTCCTCGGAATTCCGCACGCCAATGGACTCAGCATGCTCGTGCATCAAGGCGCGAAGGCGCTGGAGCTCTGGAGCAACGTGTCTGCCGAACAGCTCGCCCCCGCGATGGGGAAAGCCGCTGCGGCCGCCCTCGCCGCGAAGTAGCACGCCTCAAACCTCGTCTGGCGGGGCGGTGGCCATGAACGCGCGCCCGCGGCCTGGTTCGAGAGAACAAGGATTGCTGCCCCTCCCCACCCTACCCACGCTGCCACCGCGCATGACCCCTGCCCTGATCGCTGACGTGGACGCGGCGCTGCCGTGGTTTTTCCCGAGCCTCGCGCTCATCCTCGGAGCGTGTATCGGCAGCTTCCTCAACGTGGTCATTCATCGGCTCCCGAAGGACCAGTCGGTCGTCACCCCGGGTTCGCACTGCGCCTGCGGGCAGCCGGTTCGGTGGTACGACAATATTCCGATCTTCTCCTGGCTGATCCTCCGCGGACGCGCCCGCTGTTGCGGCCAGCCCTTTTCGATCCGCTACCCCGCGATCGAGCTGCTGACGGCTCTCCTCTTCCTGGCGTGCTGGCTCCTCCACCCGCCGGCGGTCGCGGTCTGCGGCGCCCTTTTTCTGAGCTGCCTGGTGGCTGCGACGTTCATCGATTTGGATCACATGATCATCCCTGACACCTTCACGCTGGGTCTGGGCGTCCTGGGGGTGCTGCTCTCCTTCCTCGTTCCGGGGCTTCATGGCATCGGCGGCGATCTGTTTGTGCTGGATGCGTTTCGCTCCGCGATGATCGCACTGAAAGGGCTCCTGATCGGTTCAGCCCTCGTGCTCTGGATCGCGCTGCTGGCCGAGGCGCTGCTGAAAAAGGAGGCCATGGGCTTCGGCGACGTGAAATTTGTCGGCGCCATCGGCGCGTTCTGCGGCTGGCAGGGCGCCGTGTTTGCCATCTTCGGCGGAGCGGTCGTCGGGACCGTGTGGCTCGGACTTGCCTGGGCCTGGCAGCGGGCGACCGGCCGGACCGCACCGGTGGCGCCCCCGACGGAGACGCCGGAGGGCGAGCCCACCGGGCTCGCCTTCGGCGCCCATGTGCCCTTCGGCCCAATGCTCGCGATCGCTGGCGGCCTCTATTTCCTGCTCGCCCATCGCTGGGTCGATCCGTGGCTTGAAGAGGTGAGCGGATTGTTTTCCTGAGTTGTCACGTTTCAGTGCTCCGCTGTCCGCCCCGTCCGCGGCTTCCGCTGCCGCGTCTCCGTCCTGCCGGTCCCGCTTTCCCCATGCCCCGCCGCCGTCACCTTCTCGCCCTCGACCAAGGCACGACCTCCTCCCGTGCGATTGCCTTCGACGGCCGCTCGAAACCCTTGGGTTCGGCCCAGCAGGAGTTTGCGCAATCGTTTCCACGGCCAGGCTGGGTGGAGCACGATCCTGCGGACCTCTGGGAATCCACCCGCCGCGTCGCGGTTGCCGCCTTGGGGGAGGCAAACCTCACGGCCGCGGATATCGCGGCGATCGGACTCACCAACCAGCGCGAAACGACGCTGATCTGGGAGCGCCGCAGCGGGCGCCCCATCGCTCCCGCGATCGTGTGGCAGGACCGGCGCACCGCCGGCGTGTGTGCGCGGCTGATACGGCAGGGCGCCGAGCCGCTCGTCCGGCGGAAGACGGGCCTCGTGCTTGATCCCTACTTTTCGGCCACGAAGATCGCCTGGCTTCTGGATCATGTTCCCGGTGCGCGCCGTCGGGCCGGGCGGGGTGAACTCGCCTTCGGCACCGTCGACACCTGGTTGTTGTGGCAGCTCACCGGTGGATCGGTGCACGCGACGGACGTCACCAACGCGGCGCGCACGTCCTTGCTCAACCTCCACCACGGGACCTGGGATGAGGAACTGTTGCGGCTCTTCCGCATTCCGCCGGAGCTGCTGCCGGAGGTGCGTTCCAGTTCCGAAGTGTACGGCGAGGTCACGACCGTGCCGGCGCTGCGGGGCCTCCCCATCGCCGGCATCGCCGGGGACCAGCACGCCGCCCTCTTCGGCCAGGCCTGCTTCAAGCCGGGGATGGCCAAGAACACGTACGGGACCGGCTGTTTCCTTTTGCTCCATACCGGCACCAAACCCATCACCTCCGCACACAACCTGATTACCACCCCCGCTTGGCGCCTGGGACCTGACGCGCCGATCGAATATGCCCTCGAAGGGAGCGTCTTCATCGGCGGCGCCGTCGTGCAGTGGTTGCGTGACGGCCTCGGCCTGATCGAACGTTCTGCGGACATCGAACCCCTTGCCGCCCGGGTGCACGACAACGGAGGCGTTTACCTTGTCCCGGCCTTCACCGGCCTGGGCGCGCCGCATTGGGACGCCGGCGCGCGAGGGTTGCTGATCGGAATCACCCGGGGAACGACCGCGGCGCACGTGGCCCGGGCGGCGCTCGAAAGCATCGCGTTCCAATCCGCGGAACTCATGACCGCGATGCGTCAGGACGCGGGCCTTCGGCTGAAGGAGCTGCGGGTCGACGGGGGCGCCACCGCCAACCATCCGCTGCTGCAGTTCCAAAGCGACGTCCTGCAGGTGCCGGTCGTCCGTCCGCGTGTCGCCGAAACCACCGCGCTGGGAGCCGCTTATCTCGCGGGGCTTGCGACGGGCGTCTGGAAAACCCAGGCCGACATCGCCGCGCAATGGCGCCCCGCCCGGCGCTTCGAACCCAAGGCGCCGCGCGCCGCCGTCACCCGTTTGCAACGACAGTGGAGCCGCGCCGTGGAACGAGCCAGGGGCTGGGTGACCTAGCGCCGCGCCCGCCCCGGGGATGAAATCACGGATCCCATTCCCGCATTGAGTTGTCGCAGCGGGACGGCAGGCTTTGCCATCTCCAGAAATGACGTCTTTCCGCTCCCTTGTCGTGGCCGCTTCCCTCCTGGCCACCGCCAGCTTCGCCGCCGAGACGGCGGCCCCGGCGGTTTCACCGCTCGAGCAGGCGCAGACGGCGCTGGCCGCCCAATCCACGGAGCTGGCCGCCGCCCGCGTCGCCGTCGAACGCTCGCGCCAGGCACTCGCGGCCGCCCAGGCCGAGGTTGCTCGCCTGACCACGGAACGCGATGAACTCGTCCGCCGATTGGAAGAGGCGGCTCCCGGCCCCCGGGGTGACGACGCGACCCGGCAGGATCTCCTCGCCCGCGCGGAACGGGAGTTGCAGGCGGCACGCTCCCAGGTGGCCGATGCGGAGAAACGGCAGGCTGAACTCGCGCGGGAGAACGAAGGCTTGCGCGCGCAGAACACCGCGCTCGACCGGCTCCGCGAGGAACTCGCGATGACGCGTCGCCAGCTGACGAGCGCCATCGCGGATCGCGACGCCCTGCAGCGCAAGGCGGTCGACACCACCGCGCAACCCGCGGTGCCAGGCCTCAGTGACGCGGCGGCCGCCGACCTGCGTCGTCAGCTCGCGACCACCGAGTCCAGACTGGAGGCCGCCGTGGCGGATCTCGGTTCGCTGCGCAGCCAGCTCGATGCGGCCAACGCCACCGCCGCATCCGCGGTTGCGGCGCGCGACGCCCTGCAGCAGCAACTCGCCATCGTGCGCGCCGATGAAACGGCCGCCAGCGGGCAGGCGGCTCAGTTGGCCGCGGCCCAGGCCGAAATCGAGCGCCTGCAACGCACGCTCACGGACACGACTCGGTTTTCGGAGGACCTCGCCCGGAAACTGGAAGCCAGCGAAGCCGCACTAGCGGTGCGCACGGCGGAGCTGGCCCAGGCCCGGACCGTCCCCCTGGCGGAGCCCACCCCGGCGGTGCCGGCTCCGGCCTCGCGCGATGATGCCGAACTGGAAACGCTGCGCGCCCAACTCACCTCCGCGCAGGAACATATCCAACAACTCACGACTGATCTCGATCGCGCTCGCCTGGAGCTGGCCGGCGCCCCCCGCAACCGCGGCGCGTCCGCGACCGTCGCTGGGCGACCCGCTGCTACCCCCGAATCGCAGGGCGACGTGCCTCTGGCCACGCCAGCGAGCGCGGCCCGGAATTCCGAGCTGGGCACGCCCGAGGCTGGACCCGCCCCGTCACCGACCCCCGTCACCACTCCGTCGGAGGACCTGTCCCCCTCGAAGGGCCTGTCCCTCTCCGGATCGTCCCCACAGTCCGGGGGCCTGTCCCCCTCGGGCTCCCCGTCACGGTCCAAGGAGGGCCTGTCCCCGTCAGGATCGCCCCTGCCACCGTCCGACTCGCAGGGTCTGTCCCTCTCCGGAGCGCGGGGGCCGCAGGGTCTGTCCCTCTCTGGGACGGGCGCGGGCGTTCGCCGCTCCCCTCTTCGTCCAGGCACGCCCGCCGCCCTGGCTGTCTCCCGTCAGGCTTCGAACCCGACCGCTGTGTCGCTGCCCGCTCCGGCCGTCGCCGGACCGCGCCGCCACACGGTCGTGCCGGGCGACACCCTCTCCCGGATCGCGCTGAAGTATTACGGCGACGCCGATCGATGGGCCGAAATCCTCGACGCCAACCGCGCGATTCTCCCCGACGAGCGTCACCTCCACGTGGGTCGCACGCTGCGCATCCCGGAGCTGGCGAAGTAAGCCGTTGCACGGGGGCGGCTGAGCGCGTTTATAGGCCGCATGCTGCCCCACCGCCTTTTCCTGGCTGCCACCGCGTTGCTGCTCACCAGCGGCTGCGGCTATATCCATTTTGGACGCATCCCTGAGGAGCGGCGCGGCGGCGAAGCCTTGCACAACGCGTTCACCGACGTGGTGACCCGGCAGAAAATCCTGATGCAGGAGCTGGAAATCGCCCGCAAGGAACGCGACACCCTGCGTGATGCCCTCGAACGCGGTGCCGGGCCGGCCGCCACCACCGACCTGGCACGCCAACTCGAGAAAACCGCCCAGGAACTCGCGGATCTGCGCGTCGCCCACCGCACGCTGCAGAACGAGCGCGCCGGCGCCGCGGCCCCCGCGCCCAACACCAACGCCCTCGCCCTCCAGGACGAAAACCGTCGGCTGCAGGAGGAACTCGACCGCGCCCGCCGGCAGAATGCCGACCTGGCGGAGAAACTGACGGCCAGCGTCGCCGCGGCGGAGCAGGCCCACGCGACCCTGTCGCAGTTGAACACGGACCTCCTCGCCGAGCGACAGGCGCGCGAGCGGGCCGAACAGGCGTCCGTCGCGCTGCGCGCACAGCTGCAAGCAGTCATGGCGCGCGCGGGTCGGATCGATGAGGTGGCCGCCCCCTCGCCGACGCCCGCAACGGCGCCGTCCGCCGCCGCCGCTCCAACCCTCGGCGGTTCCTTCTCCAGCCTGCGCGCGGGTCCCAGCGAAGCGGTCCCGATGGTCGAGCTCCGCACCAGCGCAGCCCGCGCCAGGGTCAGCTCGCCGCCCAGCCCTTCCCCCGCGACGACTGCCGCCACCGCCGAACCCGCTCCGCGCGCGGCCGAACCCAGGACGTATGTCGTGCTGGCCGGAGACACGCTCGAGAAGATCGCCGTCAAGGTCTACGGGTCGGCGGACGCGTGGGGCCGGATCTACGATGCCAACGCGCCGGCCCTGGGTCAGGGCGGTCTGAAAGCCGGGATGCAGCTGACGATTCCCGAAAATGAGTGAATCCGGACGACCGATCGTACGACTGCTCGCGACGGGGGGAACGATCGCGGGCGCTCAAACCGATCCTTCGGCCCGCAGCTATCGATCCGCCGCCTTCTCGGTCCAGGCGCTGATCGCCGCGGTGCCCCGGCTCGCGGATCTGGCGGAGCTTCAGGTCGAGCAGGTGGCCGCCATCGGCAGCCAGGACATGGATAATCCCACCTGGCTCCACCTGGCCGCCCGCACCCGCCACGCGCTGGCCGACCCCCACATCGCCGGCGTCGTCATCACGCACGGCACCGACACGATGGAGGAAACGGCTTACTTCCTGAGCCTGACCGTACCCACGCCCAAGCCCGTCGTGCTCGTTGGAGCAATGCGCCCCGCCACCGCGATCAGCGCCGACGGACCGATGAATCTCTTCAACGCGGTCGCCGTCGCCGCTCATCCACACGCCCGCGGCCGCGGGGTGCTGGTGGTGGCCAATGACGAGATTCACTTCGCGCGCGAGGTGACAAAAACAAACACGACGCAGGTGGGAACATTTCGCTCCTCCCACCGCGGACTCGCCGGGCTCGTGAACTCGGGACGGCTCCATCTCTTCGCTCCTTCCGCCCGGGCATGCCCGACACCCTTCGAGGTCGCCCCCTCCGCGACGCTGCCGCGCGTGGAAATCGTGTACGCCCATGCCGGCATGGACCGGGGACTCATCGATGCCGCGGTCGCCGCCGGGGCCGCGGGGATCGTGATCGCCGGGGTTGGCGACGGAAATATCGCGGCCCCCGCGCTTGCCGCCCTCGCGGACGCCGCCGCGAAGGGCGTCGCCGTCGTGCGGGCGTCGCGCACCGGCGGCGGGGTGGTCGAACGGAACATTGAAGTCGACGACGACCGGCTCGGCTTTGTGGCCGCCGACGAGCTCAATCCCCAGAAGGCGCGCGTCCTTCTCATGCTTGCGCTCACGCAGACGAAACAGCCCACCCAGCTGCAGGGGTGGTTCGACCGCTGCTAGCTGTCGGATGTGCCGCAGCCCCACTCGCGTTCAGGCCATGGCGGGGCAAAGCACCGCCTCCTCCCAAGTCGGTTCGAGGGGGGCGGCGTCTTAGCCCACCGGTCTCCGCTCAGGGCGAGACCGTCTGGCCGACCAGCCGGTCGCGCCAGGCCCGAAGCTGGGTGGCCGCGATTTCCGTGCCGGTGCGATGCGGCTTCACGGCGTACTGAACCACATTCAAGACCTGCCGCCTCGCGGGGTCGACAAAAGCGAGGCAAAGCATCACCTGCTCGTCGGAGGTGCCGCGCGCAGGGAAGCGCACCGCGAAAGCGTTCGCCCGTTCCGTTTCGGCCAATACCTCCAGGCCCGCCTCGTCCGCCTTCAGCCGCGCGCGGAAGAATTGCAGCAGATGACTCGGACTCGCCGGAGAGCTGCCGGTGATGCGCTGCACCGTTATGAGTTGAGTCCAGTCACCCAGCGTTTCACCAGGCAGCGTGTATTCGTCGGTCGACAATCGATCGCCGGGACGCGACTGCGCCAGGGCAAACGTTTGCCCTGCATGCGTGAGGCATGCCTTCGACTCGCCTGACGACGCCGTTTCGACGCTTCCGGCCTCCGGCGAAGCGCCGATTGACTCCGGCTGGGCGATGGCCACCGAAACCGCGAGGAGTGCAAGCCCGCCCGCCAGACAACGAGCCGCGGGTTTCATGCGCGGACCTCCTCAGCCAGCTTGGGACGGATCAGGGCGATGGCGCGGTCGCGGCGGCCGCGCTCCTGCTCCAGCGCCTGCCGCGTTTCCAGCAACTCCCGCTCCATGCTGCGCAATCTGGCTTCGACGCCTTCCGCGCGCGCCAGCCGGGCGTCCAGCTGTTTCGACTCCCTCAGCGCCACCTGCGAAGCGGCGGCTTCCTGCATCAGACGGGTGTGCCGCTCCGTGGATTCCGCCAGCGTGCGCGCCAGGTCGGCTTCACGCTGGGACTGGTGCTGCTGCAGCTCATCGAGCTGCCGCCGAACCTCCGCCAGTTCGGCGCGAAGACCCTGGACCGCCATCCGCTCACCCTCGAGTGCGGCTTCTGCGTGCCGGGCCTCGGCGTTCGCCGCGGCGGCGACCGCGTTGGCTTCGATCAGCTGCGACTTCAGCACATCAGCGCTCTCCTTTTCGGCGGCGAACTGGGCGACCGCCTGTTCCGCCTCCCGGCAGTAGGTGACCACCTCGCCGAGGAGGAGGTTGCCATGGCGGATCAGCCCGCGAAACGCCTCGAGCCGCTCCATCACTGTCAACTCTCCGGATGGTGAGGCGGCAGGAAGGTGTAGCGGAGACTGGTCGCCGCCACCGGGGTTACCGATGGGACTTGCTCCTGAAGAGACGGGATTCGGTTGAACGTCGGACATGAGGTGATGGGCGGCGGATGCGGCATGCAGCCATCGCCGTTGAAGGTGGGTTGATCGTCTGGGGCGGGGTAACTGCCGCCTTCCTCCAGCAGGAGAGAAAGCGCCGCAATTTTCGCCCGTTCCTTTTCCAGATCGATCTCACGCCCGCGCAACTGGTCCTTGGCGTGGTCGAGTTCACGGACCGTGGACTGCAATTCCTCCACCAGCTCCGCGACCTTGTCCTGCTGCCGGAACAACTTGGCGGTGGTGGCATCGACGCGCTCAACCGCCTGCACGACCAACGAGCCCGTCTCGGTGATGAACTGCTTTCGCTCGTCGACCAGGGCCAGCCGCGCGGATTCCAGCTGTTCATGCTGCTCCCGCACCAATTTCTGCTGCTCCTGATGCTGCGCCTGGAGCTTGATCGCCACCTCGTTCAGGAGTCCGAGCATGTCGTGTCGGATCTTGTCGTGCACCGGAACCAGCGCATGCGCGACGTCTCCCGGTGCGAGATGCACGCTCGTCGGCGGGGTGGGTCCGCGCGCCGGCCGGCGTCGCCCGAACCACCGCCACGCGACGGCGCCTCCCAGAACGAGCGCCGCCAGCGCCGCCCCGAGCTTCGTGACATAGGCACGCTGCCGCGTTTCGGCGGCCGCAAGCTCGCTGGCCACGTCGCCCCGCACTTCGTTGACCGCGGCGACCAGCCGCGCCGACCCATCGCCCGCTTCCAGCAGCTTTTGGAGGGCGCTGCGGACCTCGTCCGGCACCGCGGCAGGCGCGGGGGTGACCGTCTCAGGAACATCGATGGCGGAAAGGTAGTCCCAGGCGGCCTGATGGGCCTGCGGCGTCGTGAGGATGTGCAGGCTGTTCGCCGCGACATCGGAGTTCACGGAACTGCCGGCTGGCAGCAATTTGCCGAGGATCGTCAGGGTGTTCTGCGCCTTTCCGGCCTCCCCCACCCGCAGGTGTGCCAGGTGGTAGGTCTGAAGAACCATCTCCGCGGGAGCAGACCCCGCGCGGGGCTCCTTCCCTGCGGAAACGTCCCCCGCGCGGAGCGATGATGCCCCGGCCGCGGGGGCCGCCGGTTCAGAGCGAAGAATCTGCTGGAGGAGATCAGCGGACCAATTTGCTTCAGCCGCCAGCCCCTTCGCCGCCGCCACCAACAGAACCATGAGCAAGGTCGGACAGAGGGCCCGGACCCGGGGGAGGGCGTCAGGAAATAAGGAAATCGCTCGCACGGCAGTGGTCAAAGACTAATCGTGTTGCGTCGTCAATCTTCTTTTACTGTTTCGCCTGCCGCGACGCCGTCCCCCTCCACCTTCGCTTCTCCCGAAACTCCGCTGTCCTCCCGTTCGCCCTCGGGGGCCCGGATTCCGTTGGCGTGTTCCGCCAGCCGGCGTTGTTGCTCCGTCAATTGTTTCACGGCGTTGAACAGCGCCGCGATCGCCGCCTCGTTCGCCTGGGCCGCCCGCCGCTGGTCGTGCAGGAAGGTCGTCAACTCCTTCGTCAGCAGCGGCTGGGTATCCTGGCGTCCGTCGGTCAGCTGCGGGCCGATCAGAATCCGCTGGTCCGCCGGCGCCTGAAGCCGCCAGCGCGGGGTGGTCTCCTGCCGGTAGACGACGTGTGCCTCGTGCAGCACCGCCGGATCGCGGGGATCGATCCGGCGTCCCACGGCGTAAACCTTCACGTCCGCCGGCTGGGCGACCGTCGTGATGGAATTGGGATGCAGCGGCGGGTCGGCTGGCGGAGAGGCTTCGCCGGGCTCATGCAGGCCGTGGTGTTTAGCCTGTTCCTCGGTGAGCAGAATCGTCCCGGGACGCGGCCGGTCCGGGACAGGATCAGAAAGGGCACGGCAGCTGCCAAGCAGCAGCGCCGAACCCACCAGGATGAGTGAGGGTTTCATTTGACGGTTGCGACATCGCCGGAGATGCCCGCGAGGTCCGCATCGATGATTTGGGTCGGGTAAAAATAGAACTGGTGACCGGCCGGGACGCGGATGAACACGCCGTGCGCCTCGATCTCCTCGGCAATGGCGGAGGCATAGCGTTCGAGATTCGTCGCCACCCCCTGCAGCGCGGCGTTTTGCGGGGTGTTGCGGAGCGTGCTCGTGGCGCCCCGGCCGCGTCCGTCACGTTCCTGCAGCGTGACTGCACCCACGGCGAGGAACGTGGCCAGGAAGCGCTTGATCTCGGCCTGGTCGAGCGAGCGGATCACCGCGCCTTCCAAACCGTAGGACCCGTCGGTCAGGCCCCAAGTCAACCCCGTATCCTGGGGATCATCACGCTCCAGCGCGACCCCCCGGACGTTGACCTGGCGGCCGTTCGGGCGGTCGCCCTCGCGGGGGAAGACCAGGACCCACTCGGTGCCAGAGAACAGACGGTCCCGCACGCGGTCCGGGCGGGCCACACCGTGCAACTCCGCCCCGGCCGGAATCACGAGCAGCCCGTTGTTGTAAACCGGCTCCATCACGAGCCCCACGAGCGGGGTCTGCTCATTCGTGGAGTCGAGGGTGAACACCAGCTCGCATTTGATCACCCGCCCATAGGGGTTGAAACGACGCGGGACCCGGGCGGGGATCGCGCGACCGGCTCGTTCGGCCTTGGGTTCGGCGGACGTATCCTCCGCGCTCTCGCCCCCCTCGGCGCGAAGCCCCGGGACCGCAGCGGCCGAAGAACCTCCCGGCCGCCCCTGCAGCCGGAGCGAGGCCCGGGTCGAAGCCGGAGGGGACGTCGCCTCCTCCGCCGCCGCCGGCGCCACCGAGTCGGTCGTCCGGACCGTTCGCCGGCGCACGATTCGATTCCCGCGACTGTCCTCATCCTCGCGGGCAGCCTTCGTGAGGCCGACGTAGGATTCCAGATACGCCGCGTTTTCGACCGGCCCGCTCCACCCCTTCGGTGCGTTCGCGGTCGGGGCCGCACCGCTGACGGCGGCCGCGGCCACCCCGGCTGCTTCGCCTTCCTTTGCCACCTTCGTCGGAGCCGCCGCCGGGACAGGCACGGCGTGGGTGGTCTCCCTCGCCGCACGACGGGCGGCCACGCGATGGAGGGCGACGCCCATGAGCAGCAGGAAGGCCGCCACGCAAGCCAACCCAAGCCGGGTCTTGAGAAAAGGCATCATGGCGTGCGTCCGTGTGCATACTCCCGCAGGAGTGCGGCACCGGGGTTCATGGCCGGGCTCAACAAATCGACACTGGCGCGCCACCCGTTCGCGAGACTCAGCGGCGTCGCGGCGCCCGGTTGGATCACGAAATAGATGGGAGATTGTGCGCCCGCGGGAAGCACGGCGGGGGCATCGCTGATGCTCTGCGAATAGTACGCGCCGCCCGCCCGCACCCCGAAACTGGCGGGATCGAACACCAGCGTATGGGCCGAGATGTTACGCAGAAGTCCGACGAATCCAATCGCGTTCATTCGCGGGTCCCGGACGGCCCGCAGCAGCACGATCTGATACCACCCCGCGTCTGCCGTCGCAGAAACGAGCGGGGGAGCGGTGGGGCCACCGGCCACGCCAATCTCCACCACCTCCACCGCCATGGCCTTGGCGAGTGCCAGCAGTTCCCGCCCCGGCGCGACCGCGTGAACGAGCTTGAGCCGGTCAAGGAAGCCAAGGAGCCGATCCGCCCCCGCCGCGCCGGCGGTCCGGGCCGGCTGTTCCGTGCTGCGGCGGACGGTTTTCGCGGCCGCCGGGTCCCGGCGCCCACCGGGAAGGCCCGCCGTCCGTTCACCGGCACGGGTAAGGTTCACGACCGCCGCGGCTTTCAGGGCATCCGCGACAGGATAGAAATAGAGGGCAAAGGTGCGCCCTTCGAAAGGCACATTCAGGTTTGCCAGCTTCGCCTCCCGTCCCGGCGCCAAGGTGAAGAACGGATCGCCCGTCTGCCAGGAGATCAGGTATTCGGCGTGGGTGGCGCCCGGGTCCTCCGCGAACACCCCCATGGCGCCCTCGGGGGCCTCGATCGGACCCGGGAAGCGAACGGTGGTCGTCACCCGGGGGTGCGTGGCCACGAAGTAGGGGCGCGTCTCGTCGAGCGGGGCCTCCTGGATGAGGAGCCCTGGATTCAGCACCTCGGCGGCGCCGGCCCTCACCAGCCATGCCAAGGCGAGAACGACGGTGAGCGCCTGCTTCATTTTCGCGGACGAGCCTCCTCGAGCTTGAACTCAACGTCGTCACAGATCCAGGGATAGGCCCCCGTCTTGCCGAGGTCGGGGTTCCGAACGAGAGTCAGCACGAGGGTGAAGGCCGGCTGCTGGAAGAACGACCGGTTGGCAAACGCGCCGGCCGTCACGACCCGGCCCCGGACCTCGACCATCCGCCCCGCCCCGGTGGCCACGGGTTCGCTGATGCTTTCGATGAGCGGCTTCCATTGGACGTTGCGGCGCTTCATCTCCCTGGCCCGCGTTTCCTGGTCTCGCTCCAGTTTGGCGATGGCCCGCGGCGAATAGTAAAGCTTCAGCAACTCCGCGAGGTCGAAGCCCTCCGCCGAACGCTGCAGCGCGCTGTTGGTCGCGTAGATGGCGGTGAGCGAGAAAAAGCGCGAGGAATCGGCCAGCGGCTCGACCGGCCCGGCATACATATTACCCAGCGGGTCCATGACATGGACGTAGTCGGGCGCCCGTCCCGCCCGGATGCTCAGCAGGGTCAGGACCCCCGAGAGCACCGAGATCGCCAGGGCGAGCGATTTCCACCGTTCGGCCCGGCGACGTTCCGACACCGCCAGGATGCTCGGGCGGGAGACGGGAAGCGGATTCTCACCGGTCGCGGGGGGATGACGAGGGCCCGCGGCGGACTGGGCACAGCTTGGCGACATGTCCGGAGCCAAGCGATGTTTGTTTGTGGTGTCAAACTTTCTTTACCCTACTAGGCGCGCGTTCTCTCCGGATTCATCCGCGCCGCCGCCTCAATCCGTCGTGCCCGGGCGGCCAGACAGCGCGCGCGAGCCTCCTGGAGGGCAAGCCTCCACTCGTGGTACGCGGCCTCCATTTCCGGGATCTTGGTGCGGATGAATTCCTCGAGGGCCACGAGGCCGACGGTCTTCAACGTGGTCGCGAGATTGAGGTCGACCGGCACCTTGCAGAAAGGCGAGGTTTCGAAGAAGCCGGGGTCGTTTTCGCCGGCGCGGAGCTCCGCAAACAACGACACGTACGCCCGCGTGGTGTCGGACAACGGCTCCCGCGGCCCCTCGCCTTTTTCGCTGAGGACAAAAACCGCGTCCTGGTCGAGCTGGACCCGGCCCCAGCGACATTCGGTGCGGATGGTCAGCCGGGCGCGCTTCTCGGCCGGCCATTGCGCCCGTTCGGGCGCGAGAGAGAGATAATGCAGCACGGCCTGCTCGTAGAGCGGGCCGAAGTCGAGAATCTCGACATCGATCAGGGACCGGGTGCGGGGTTCGGAGGGGGCTGGGTTGGACATAAGAGCGGCTGGGTCGGCCGCAGGGGTGCGGCGTGCAAGGCGTCGTTTTCAATCTCCAGCCAGAGGCCGGATGCCCAGAGGTCCCCCACCTCCCCTGTCGCCGGCGCGGGGCCGGGCGGCGCGAACAGCGCGGGCCGCAGGGCCTCCGCGACGTGGCGTTCGACGCAATTACGGATGTGGCGGGCGCCGAGATCGGGGGAGAAGCCGCGGCTGACCAGGAAGGTGACCACGGCGGGCGACGCGCCCAGCCAGCGGCGGAGGTGCGCGCTTTGCAGGGCGAGTTCCTGCTCCAGGAGCCGTTCAGCGATGCGCGCCTGGGTGCCGAAACGCAGCGCATTCATGCAGATCACCGCGGTGAAGCGCGCGAGGCCTTCCTTGCGGAAACGCTCCTCCGCCGCATGCCGGAGCTTGCGGGTGATGGCACTGTACCCGCTGTTTTCCATCCGGGCGGCCTCCGCGGCCCCCAGGTTCGACGTCAGCACCACGACCAGCGCCGAAAGGTCGTGCGTCGTGCCATCGAACATCGTCGAACGGGCCGAATCGAACGAAAGCAGGGCGGTCAGCAGATCGGGAAAGGCTTTCTCGATCTCATCCAGGAGGAGGATTCCGCCGCCCAGCGCGTTTAACCGCTGGATCGCCTGCCCCAGCAAAGGCGGCTGGTCGGGCGCGCCGAGCAACCGCTTCACGGAATCGGCATGCTGGTACTCGCCCATGTCGAAACGGGCCAGCCGGTCCGAGGCGGAGCTTCCATACAGGAACTCCGCGGTGAGACGGACCATCTCGGTCTTGCCGGTACCCGTCGGACCCAGCAGCAGCACAAAGGCCCGCAGACGTCCCGGACGTCGCGGGCCACATTCCGCCCTCAGCATGGCGGAGGAAAACTCCGCCACCGCCTCCTCCTGTCCCAGGAGGCGGCGGCTCAGAAACGATTCTAGCTGGGCCATGTTGTTCACGGCCCGGCCAGAAGAGAACGTCAGTTAGACGGCGTCAACCTTTTTTAGCCTGATCGCGATCGAGCACCATGACCAGGAACTTGCCGCTCTTCGGCACCTTGCGGATCGTGGAGCGGAGGTGACGGCGCTTCTCGGCCGGCACATACAGCTGCCAGGCACGGCGCGCCTTGATGGCCTCCACCTTGTTGGGCAGCTGGACAGCGTCGCCACCGGCGAGCTGCTCGGCATAGCGCTTGTAGCGGCCGCGCTTCGGGTCGTAACCCTCCATCAGCGGCACATCCGGCGCCTTCCCGTCCTCACCGACGACAAAGATGAGCCAGCGGGTGTGGCCGATCTGTTTGCGGATCAGTTTCAGCTTCGACAGCTTCCGGTCACCCGCGACCATGCGTTCGAAGACGTGGTACAGGTTGATGTAATCGTTGCCGGAACCTACCTCAACGGGATGGCCCTCGATCGCCTTGCGCATAACCGCGCGCGAATCCGGCCGAACCGTGATGCCGTTAACTTCCTGCTTAGCGTAGAGAATCGGAGCCAGCTTGGTGGCTTGAGTGCTCCGTTGTTGTGATGCGTTACCCATAGCGAAAGACAATCAGTAGGAGAATGTTTGTCAAAAATAAAAAGCGGGAAAGCTACCTACCATGAAGTAGATACATTTACCCACCCGCGGCGCTGGCCTTCGTACCATTACCCCCGGTCCGCCGCTGCAGCCAGCACCAGCCCAAAGGTTTCCCGTTAAAAAGCCGTCTGCTGAGAAAAAGCGAGTCCGAAGGTGGTACTTACGATTAACCGCAGTGAAATCCGGCTTCGGGAGAGTCCTTTTTCCACTGCTGTTCGCTCTGAAAGACGCACCAAAAGCGAAACGGTTTCGGAAAACGCGCAGACGCCTACGTGTTACTACGCACCAAGGCGCCCCCTCCGGCTCGGCTCTGATTGGGCCTCTGTGACCTCTGTGGCAAAATCGGTATTCAGGTTGGACCAGGCGTCTGGGGACGCCGTGGGGTCCCAACTAGTCCGCCCGCAGCGCCCTCAACGGATCAACCTTCGTCGCGGCGCGAGCTGGGAAAAGGCACGCCAGCACGGTGACCAGCACCAGAAACAGCGCCACTCCGGCGAACACCAGGGGATCCCCGGCGCTCACGTCGAACAGCAAGCCCTGCATGAATCGGGCGGAGGAGGCCGCGAGAACCGTTCCCACCAGCAGCCCCAGCGCGGCCAGCGCGACCCCTTCGCGCAGGACCATCCGCACCACGGTCGCCGGCTCCGCCCCAAGCGCGATCCGGATGCCGAACTCATTCGTGCGCTGCGTCACGCCGTATGCGATCACGCTGTAGATCCCCATTCCGGCGAGGATCAGGGCCAGCGCCGCGAATCCACCCAGCAAATACATCGCCAGCTGCCGGTCCGCCAGCGTGCCGCTCAGCTGCTCCGCAAAGGTCTGCACGTTCTGGACCGGCAGACCCGGGTCCACCGCGCGCACCGCCGCCACGAGTTCCGGGCGAAGGCTTTCCGCCGGTCGTTCGCTGCGCACCGCGACCGTGAGGAAGGCGCCATCGACCTGCATTGCGGGATAAAACATCTCCTCGAGCACCGGCTCGGCCAGATTCTGCGAGCGCATGTCGGCGAAGACCCCCACCACTTCGCGGGGGATCGACTGGATGCCCGTGATGATGCGACGCCCGATCGGATCCTGATCAGGAAAGAGTCGCTTCGCGAGCCGTTCATTAATGATGACGACATTCGGCGCCCCGGCCCGGTCCGCCCAGGTGAAGTCGCGCCCGCGCAGGAGCGGCACGTCGAAGGTGGCGAAGAAACCGGGCGTGGTCGTGTTGCGCCGGGTGAGGAGCCGCTGCGCCATCGGCGGGAGGCTTTCGCCGTCGGCGGCGGCGGGGGACCGGGCTCCGCCTCCGACCACCGGAAGACCGTTGGTTGCGACCGCCTGCGTGACGCCGGGCAGCGCCTTGATCCGCTCCAGCGCCTGCTGGAAGAAAAGCGCCTGCCGATGCTGATCCGCATACTGGGACGGAGGCAGGGCGAGAAAGAAGGTGGAGATGCCATCGGTCCGGAACCCGGTCTCCACGTGCTGGAGCCGGAGGAAGCTTCCCGTGAGGAGCGAGGCCCCCACGAGCAGGACCAGCGAGAGCGCGACTTCAAGCACCACCAGCCCGTTGCGGAAGCGTCCGGCCCGCCGGCCGCCCGTGCTGCCTCTGGCCGAATCCTTCAAGGCTTCCGCCGAAGACGTGGCCGCCGCCTGGCAGGCGGGCACCAGGCCCAGAGCGACTCCGGTCAAAAGCGTGACGGCCACGGCAAACCCCAGCACCCGCCAATCCAGATCAAGCTCGTCCGCGCGCGGCAGGAAGGGGGCCGCAGCCTGCCGCAGGATCCCGATGCCCCAGAGAGCCAGGAGAATTCCAAACGCGCCTGCCACCGCGGCCGTCAGGACGCTCTCGGTGAGGAACTGGACGGCGAGCCGGGTGCGGGTCGCCCCGAGGGCCACGCGCACGGCGATCTCTTTCCGACGCGCTGCGAATCTGGCCAGCAACAGGTTCGCGACGTTCGCGCACGCCACCAAAAGCACACAGCCGACCGCCGCCAGCAGGGTCATCAGCATGGGGCGCTGCTCGCCCACCATGTCCTCCTGCAGGGACAGGGGGTTGATGCCGGCCTTGGCGTCCACTTTCTCGGGATTTGCCGCCGCATACCGGGAATGGATCACGCGCAACTGCTCGGCCGCCTGCTCGAGCGTGATACCGGGCTTCGTCCGCGCGATCACGTTGAGGTAGCCGGTGCCCAGGTCGCGCAGCTCCGGAGGAATGCCGTCGGCCTCGAAGACCCGGGGGGCCCACACTTCGGGCTGATCGAAAGGAAACGGCAGCGGGGGCAGCACGCCCACGATGGTCCGCGGGCGCCCGTCCAGGATCACCGTCCCGCCGATCACCTCAGGGGCCTGGGCGAAGTGTTTCCGCCAGAAGGCGTGACTCAGCATGACGACCTCGGGCCCACCAGGAGCATCCTCCTCCGCCGTAAACGCGCGACCGAGCACTGGTTGGACGCCCAGAACGGAAAACAGGTTGTGGGTGGCGCGCTGACCCGGAACCTGCTCGGGATCGCCCCGCCCCGTGAGCGTGAACCCGCCGAAGGCCGTCGCGGCCACGCCCGTCAGCCGGTCCTGCTGGTCCCGCAGCGCGGTGAAGCGTGGCCACGACACGGCGGCCTCCGCCATCCCGCGATCGGCAAAGACGGTGTGAATGCGCAACAGCCGGTGCGCCTCGGGAAACGGCAATGGACGCAGGAAGACCGCGTTGATGGCCGAAAACAGGACGGTGTTCGCCCCGATCCCCAAGGCCAGCGCCAGGACCGCCAGCACCGTGTACCCGGGCGATTTCAGCAGAGAACGGAGGGCTTGGGTCATGGGCGGAGTCGATTGGAGGTTGTGGGGGAGCTGGCCCTCGACGCGGGCGGTGGAGCGCCGGGCCTGGTCCTCGGGCGTCAATCCACCCGCAAGGCGACCATCGGATCCACCCGAGTCGCCCGCAGCGCCGGCACCAGCGTGGCCACAAACGCCACGACAGCCAGGAGCACGGCCACGCTCAGGTAGGTCAGCGGATCACGAGGGCTGACCTCGAAAAGAAAGGCGGACTGGGCGATGGCCTGGCTCATCACGGTGGCGATCAGCAAGGTCAGACCGAGTCCGAGCGTGGCCCCCACGGCGAACTGCCGGGCGCCCTGCGACAGCACCATCTTCAGGATCCGCTGATTGTCCGCACCCAGGGCCATCCGGATGCCAAACTCCTGCGTACGCTGATTGACGCTGAAGCTCGTGACACCGTACAGCCCGACCGAGGCGAGCACGACGGCGACCATTCCGAACACGGCGAACATCGTGGCGATGACGCGCGGTTGCGCGAGGAAGGTCGCCTGATTCTCCTTCGCCGAGCCGAGGAAATAAAGCGGCAGGTTCGGATCCACCTTGTTCACCTCCTGCTGGAGATGGTTGGCGAACGAGGCGACACCGGCCGCGCCGCCGGAGGGGCGGACGATCAGGGTTGCGAACTGTTGCGGCACCGGACCCGGCACGACCGGGCCGGCGGCGGAGGAAAAGAAAGGCACGTAGTAGCCGGTCTCGTCGACGTTCGGGTTGTTGAACGGCCCCAGCATCCGGGTTGTCTGCACGACGCCCACGATGGTCCGCCATGGACCAAAGACCTTGCCCTGATTGATGACCGTGCGGAAGCGGCGGCCGATCGCGCTTTCGCGACCGAAATGCTTCTGCGCAAAGGCGGCATTCACAATCGCGACCGGCAGGCGGTCATCCGTGTCGTCGAGGTTGAAGTCACGCCCCTCGTGAAGTTTCGCGCCCAGCGTGTTGAAGTACCCGTCGCTCACCTGCTCGAAGTTGGCGAAGGGGCGCTCGGCGTCCTCGTGGTAGGAACGGCCTTCGATCTCCACCCGCGCGGCGCCGGAGAACGTCATCCGAAAGCGATTGGTCAGCGCGGCGCCTTCCAGCTGCGGGTGGGCCCGCAGGTGGCGGACGAGGCGGTCGAAGAAAAGCTTGCGCGCCTCGGCGCTCGGATAGTCGCCTTCCATCAGTCCCATCCGGGCGGCCAGGATCGCCGTCGTGTCGTACCCGTAGTCGATGCGCTGCTGCCGGACGATCGATTGCGCCTGCAGGAGCGCGCCGATCAACAGCACGCAGCTCAGCAGAATCTGCAGGGCCACCAGGCCGCGGGTGATCACGGCGATGCTGCGACTGGTGTTGCCGCGCCCACCTTCCTTCAGGGCATCGATCGCCGTGGTGCGGGAGGCCATCCACGCGGGCACAAGACCGGAAAGAAGGGCCGACAGCAGGGTCGCCCCCACCACGGACAGCAGCACCGTGCCGTCGATATCGAACACGATGTAGGCGGGGATCGGATTCTGCGTGTTATGCGTCGCGGCCTGAAGGTAGCTGGTGGCGTAAAACGCAATCATCACGCCAATCACCGCGCCAATCCCGGCCACGACGAGGCTCTCGGTCAGCATCTGCCGGATCAGTCGCCACCGGGACGCTCCGAGCGAGGAGCGCACCGCGAGTTCCTTCGCGCGGAGCGCCGCCCGCGCGAACTGCATGTTCATCACATTGACGCACGCGATCAGCAGGATCACCCCGCAGAAGGCCAGCATCGTGTAGATCTGGCCCGCGATCGCCGGGGGCAGAAACGATTTGATCAACGGTTGGATGACCGCCGTGTCGAAATTTCTGTTCGTGTCCGGGTAGGCCGTCGCCAACTGACGCGCCAGACCCGTGTACTCGGCCTGCGCCTGGTCGAAGGCAACGCCGCGCGCGAGCAGCCCAAGCACGGCGACGGTGGGCACGCCGTTGCCCCGCACATTCCGCGGCTGCGGTGGAAACTCGCTGAACAAGGGCAGCCAGAGCTGTTCGTTGACCGGAAAGTTGAAGCCTTCCGGCATCACCCCGATGAGGGTGGCGGCCTTGCCGTTGATCCGGACGGCCCGGCCCACGACGTTGGGGTCGGAATTGAAGTTGGTCCGCCACAGGTTGTAGCTGATGAGCGCGACTTTCTCCGCGCCCGGCCGGTTGTCCTCAGCCGTGAAGTCGCGCCCCATGATCGGGGTGATCCCGAGGACGCGGAGGAAGTCCTCGGTCACGTAGCCGCCCGTGAACCTAAGCGGCGTCGCATCGATCGTCATGTTGACCGTCGAGCCGTTGATGTAGGCCGCGATCATCTCCATCGAGGTCTGCCGTTGGCGCATCTCCTGGTAATCGAGCGCGAAAATCTGACTCCCGCCGCCGTTCGCGTTCGCCGCCCGCTGGGTGACGTCCGTCACGTTGATGACCTGAACGCCGGCCAGCCGGTCGGCATTGGGATACGAGAACCCGCGGAGCATGGTCGCATTGACCACGCTGAACATGGTGGCGACGCCGCCAATGCCGAGCGCCAGCACGATGACGGCCAGCGCGCAAAAGGACTTTCCCTTGCGCAGCATGCGTCCGCCAACGCGGACGTCCTGCAGGAGCGTTTCGAGGAACATGGGAGGGAGGGAACGGAACGACGAACGGATGAGGGAAAGTCAGGGGTCGGCCATGCCGCGCTGCGCGGGGACCACCGCAGCAGTGATCCCCACGCGCGCGGACATTCTGGCTACCACACCAAAGGGAAAGTTCCGGCGCTCGGCGTCACCCGAAACGTCACGGAAAAGAAAGTGAAGCCGGCAAAGCGTCATGAGCGGTTTATTCGCTGCGGAGCGCCACGATCGGATCGATCAGGGTCGCCCGCCGCCCCGGCACGTAACAGGCGAGCAGGGCGACCACCGCCAGGACCAACGGCACCGCCGCGAATGTGGGCGGGTCGTGAGGTTCGATGCCGTGCAACATCCCCGCCATGAGACGGGCCACCCCCCACGCGACCACGAACCCCAGGGAAAGCCCGGCGGCGACCAGTCGGGCACCTTCCTTGACGACCATGCGCACGACGGCCCCGGGCGCCGCGCCCAGCGCCATTCGCACGCCAATTTCCTGCGTCCTTTGGGAGACGCTGTAGGCGGTCACGCCATAAATGCCGATGGCCGCCAGGAACAGGGCGATGACGGCGAACCCCGTGAACAGGCCGCCGAAGAATCGGTAATGCCAGAGCGTCTGACGGATGACGCCGGTCATCGGCCGCGCATAATAGATGGGAATGCCCGGTCGCACGGCCAAGACCGCATCCTCCGCCGCCCGGATGTACCGCGTGGGGTCGCCCTCCACCCGCACGACTCCGGTCAGGAAGTTGTCCTTGCCCTGGGACAGCGGCAGCCAGATTGCGGGGTTCTCATACCGGCTGGTGGGGTGCTGCCGCACATTGCCCACGATCCCGACGATGGTCACCCACATCCGCTTTTCACCCGGTTCGTCGAAGGTGATCCGCTTTCCGAGAGCGTCCCCGTCGGGAAAGTACTGCCGGACCAGCCGCTGGTCGATCAGCGCGACCTTCGGGCGGTCAGGCAGGTCATGTTCGTCAAAAAGTCGGCCGGCCACCAGCGGCACGCGGAAAACGTCGAAGGCGCCGGGCGTTGCCGTCCGGACGATCGCGACGGGCCAGTCCTGGTTCGTCTTCGGCTCGGCGGCGCCTTCCGGCAGGAACGTGTTGAAATTGGCGGACTCCGAAACGGGAAGATCGCTGATGAAGCCCGCCGACGTCACGCCCGGGATGGTCTTCAGCTGCAGAGCCACCTTCTCGAAAAACTCCCGCGTTACACCGGGGTCGGTGACCATCGTGGGTGGCACTCCGGTGCGGAAGGTGAGAACCTGACGGGGATCGATGCCGGTATCGGTCCGCTGCAACTGGAGGAAACTCCGGATGCTAAGACCGGCCACGACCAGCAACACGAGTGCGAGCGCCATCTGAAAGACGACGAGCGCATTTCTCACCGCCCGACCCCGCCCTGTGCCCACGCCGCCGCGGCCGCCTTCCTTCAACTCCTGCGCGATGTCAGGGCGTGAGATGTGCCACGCCGGGAACGCACCGAAAAAGAGGCTGGAGACGAGCGTGACCAGGAACGCAAAGGTGAAGGCCACCCAATCGAGCTCGAAGCGGATCCAGAACGGCATGTCATCGGGCAGGAAACCGACGACGAAATCGAATTCCCAGGTCGCGAGCAGCAGGCCGGCGATGCCTCCGATCACGCCCAGGACCAAGCTTTCGGTCAGCACCTGCCGCACCAGCCGCGTCCGGCCGGCGCCGAGCGCGGCCCGGATGGCAATCTCGCGGGTGCGCGACGCCGAACGCGCCAGCAGCAGGTTCGCGACGTTGCCGCAGGCGATGAGCAGGATCGCAAAGACGGCGCCGAGCATGAGCCGCATTTGCAGGGCGAGGTTGCGGGTGGCCTCGTCGCGCATCCTCATCGCGCGGAAGCCAAGCCCGGTGTTGGTGGAAGGATGCGCCGCGGCAAGACGGGCGGCGATGGTGTCCAACTCCGCTTGCACGGACTGCAGATCCGCCCCCGGGGCGATGCGCGCGTAGAGCGGCCAGGAACGCGAGCCGCGGTTCTTCTCCTCCATGTGCTGCCCAAGGGGGAAGGGTTGCCACAGATCCGCCACGTGCGGGAAACGGAATCCCTGGGGCATCACGCCAATGACCGTGGCGGTGGCCTGGTTGATGGTGATCTTCTCGCCAATGATGTCCGTACGCCCGCCAAACATCTCCTTCCACGTGGCGTACCCGAGGATGACCACATCGGGATTCTCGAGCTGCGCCTCGTGCGGGAGGAAGGTCCGGCCAAGCAGCGGCTGGACGCCCAGCGTCTGGAACCCGTCATGGGTGATCCAGCACCCGAGGACGCGGCGGGGACGTTCCGTGCTCTCGCAGATATAAGTCCGGTTCCAGACCGTCAGCACCCCGGACAAGCGGGAGGCCTGCTGCTGAATGTCATGGATGTCTGGAAGGGACAACTCCATGTCCTGCTCCGGATTCGCCGAGTCGACTGCCCGAATGTTCAGGAGGGTCGATTCGTCGTTGATGAACGGGGCAGGCTTCAGCAGCAGTCCGCTGAAGAACGTGAACATGGTCGTCGACGTCGCGATCCCAATGGCGAGCGCGAGCACCGCCACGGCGGTGAAGCCGGGCGCCTTCGCGAGCTGCCGGAGGGCAAACCGCAGGTCGGCGAACATGAAGGTGGGCGTGGGCTTTCGCTCCGGCTGCAGACAGCCACCAGGGCCGGGGCGAAGAGGTGGGAACGGCGCCTCGACGCGCTAGCGGGTGGGATCGCTCTCCACCTGCTCCTGGACCACGCGGCCGTCGAAGATGTGGATCGTGCGGCCGGCATGGCGGGCGAAACGCGCGTCGTGCGTGACCATGACGATCGTCGCCCCCGCGCGGTGCAGCTCGGAGAGCAGCTGCATCACCGAGTCGCCGTTCTTGGAATCGAGGTTGCCCGTCGGTTCGTCCGCGAGGAGGACCGCCGGCTTGCCGGCCAGGGCGCGGGCGACCGCCACGCGCTGCTGCTGACCGCCCGACAGCTGGGACGGCAGGTGCTTCGCGCGATGCGCCATGCCGACCTTCTCCAGCGCCTGGGTCACGGCGACCTTGCGCTCGGCCGCCGGCATGCCGCGGTAGGTCAGCGGCAGCTCCACGTTCTCGTACACCGTCAGATCGCCAATCAGGTTGAACGACTGAAAGATGAAGCCGATCTCGCGGTTGCGGATGCGCGCGCGCTCCGGCAGCGAGAGTCCTTGAACGGGCCGGCCGTTGAGCACATACGTGCCGTCGGTCGGTGAATCGAGGAGGCCGAGGATGGAGAGCAGCGTCGACTTGCCGCAGCCCGAAGGGCCGGCGATCGAGACGTATTCGCCCTGCTGGATGTCGAGATGAATGCCGGAAAGGGCGTGGGTTTCGACTTCGTCGGTGAGGAAGACTTTTGTGACGCCTTCGAGTTTGATGAGCGAGTCCATGGTGAGGAGGTTGGGGTTGAGCCCGTGCGGGGGAGATTAAGGTTAGCGATTCTCCCCGGCATCGGCGGCCACGAGGGCAACGAGCAGGAGGAGGACGGTGGTGACAGCGATCATGGGACGGTGGGAAAACACGGCGGATGCGGCGTAAGTTACGCGAATCGATCAGTTCAGCTTGATCCGGTCGTGGGCGTCCCACGGCGACATGTCGGAAAGGATGACGCGGTCCCCCGGCTGCAGGCCTTCGACGATCTCGATCGTGTTGACCGAGCTGCGACCGAGCGAAACCTGGGTGCGGTGGGCGTAGCTGCCGTCGGCATCGAGCTTGAAGATGCCAACCTTGCTCTTTTCCTGGCCGAAGGCCGGGCGGCCGACAAAGACCACATTATCGAGACGCTCGAGCTGCACAGTGCCGTCGACCGACAAGTCGGGACGGGCTCCGCGGGGAAGTTCGTTGGGCAGCGTCACATCAACGGTGACCGTGCCGTTGGTCACGGAGGGATCGACGCGGGCCACGCGGCCTTCGACGACCCCGTTGCGCGTGTCGACGATCGCGAGCTGGCCAATCTGGATGTCCTTCGCCTGCGTTTCGGCGATGCGGATCTCCGCCTTGAGACGGGTGGGATCAGCGACCCGGGCGAGGTTGGACCCCGGCTGAACCTGCGCACCGACTTCCACCGGGAGAACCTGCAGCACGCCGGCCATGCCGGCCTTCACGGCCAGGGCGTCCAGTTCGTCGTGGCGAAGCTTGGCCTGGGCGCGCACGCGATCGACCTCGGCCTCCTTGACCGCCAGCTGCGGTGCAGTCGAGTCCTTGGCAAACGCGTAACGCTTCTGCTCGATCTGGTTGCGCGTCGCGGCCTGCTCGGCGGTCACTTTCGAGAGCCGGAGATCCAGGGCCGACACGAGGCCATCCTGATAAAGTTGTTCGTTCACTTCCGCTCGCAGCTTCGCCTGTTCGAATTCGGCCTTCGCGTTGGCGGCCGCAGACTCCGCGGCCAACACGCCGCTCTGCAGCGTAACCCGAAGGTTCATGAGTTCCGCCTCCGCGGCCTTCAGCTGCGAATCAGCATTGGCGGCCGCCTGCTCCACGTCCGGGTTGGCAAGCTGGAGAATGACACTGTCGGGCGCGACGGTGGCTCCCGGCCGCAGAATGATCCGGTCGACACGGCCCTGCGTGCGGGCCGCAATCCAACGGATTTCCTCCGGGACCAGCGTACCCAGTCCGCGCACTTCGCGGCGCATCTCGCCGCGCTTTACCACATCCACCCACACCAGATTTCGTTCGACGGTGGGGGCCGCCGGCTTGAGCCGCCCGAGAACCACCGTGATTCCGACCAGCGCGGCGACCGTCGCGACAATATAAAGAATGCGCTTCTTGCGCTTCGCTTTGCTCTGATCGGGGCGCGGAATGTCCATGGTGTTGCCGCCTCCTTTGCAGTGCCTGTGCCAGCGAGAGACTCACATCCTAACTACCTGATCATCAGCGATAAAAAGTTATTCCACCCCGCCGGTTAGCCCCAGGGGACGTCGCAACTGGGAAACCGCCGTCCCAATAGTGGGACAGACGGGTTGGGCGCTAACCAAGGACCCGCCGGGCGCCACTGGAAACGGAATTCGACGGCGGCGTCACCGCCGACGTGGTCCGCGGCGGTGAAAAACGATGCAGCACCGGGTCCTGTCGGGCGACCGGCGATGCCGTCGGGACCGAGCGCGGAATGATAAACGTCCGCGGGACGGAAGCGGGTGACGACGGGCCGGCTGCCGCCGTCCGTACGGTCACGGGTACCGGCGCCGCGGCCGTCTCACCGGCATCCCCGCCGGCCAGGAAACCGACACCTGCGGCGGCCGCGCGCGAGATCAGAACCGGAATGTACAGCAGCGTGAAGCTCATCCATCCGCAGAGCCCGAGCGTAAGGGCAAAGAGAAGCAATAATGCGCCCCAGGCGACGAACGGCGCGGCCGTCGCCAATGCGGGCGGAGAGACGCCCGCCTGAAGGCCCAAGGCGGCGGTGGTGGTCGTCTGCATCCAATCCAATGTGCCGCCGATCAACACCCGGCTCACGGCGTCGGCCAGCGCCCACCCCACGGGCCAGAACGCGATCGATGTCAGGCCGAAGAAAAAACGGAGCGCCTGCCCGCGCATCGCCTCGAGCGAATACCCGGCGATGAAGACGGGCAGCAGCGCGAATCCTCCGGCGAGAAGCACCTGCCGGACAATCTCGGCGAGGTAGACGCCGAGGAGGACCAGCGACGTGACACACACCGCAAGACCGCAGATGCCGAAAACCACGCCGGCGCGCAGGCTCCCACTTCCCGCCTGCCACGTCGCTTGCAGGAGCGACGCATGGGCCGTCCCGACCCCGCGCGCCCAGTTCCAGCCGCGCAGCGCCCACTCAGCTTCAGTGCCCGAGGCCGGCTCAGCCGCGATTTGGGACTCGAGCACGTCGAGATAGGGGCTGCCGGGAGGCACCCACTGCGCCACGAGCCGCCAGAGGTCGTTGACGATGCCCGTCGCCCCGTCCGCTTTTCCGGTCGCCGCTTCGAATCCGATCGAGCCGGCGAGGGCCTGGGTCGCGTCGAGCAGGTGGTCACGCCAGAGCGGGACTGTGGCAATGAAGGCGACGGTCAACAGCGCGGTGGCCAGGCCCTGCAGCTGGGTCCGCTCCTTCTGGATCTTCCAGACCACGCCGGCCACCACGGCGAGAATGGCCAGTGCCTGCGCCGCCAGCAGCACGTGCGCCGCCAGTTCGGTCAGTTGCGAGGTCTCTCCCGCGATCTGGTCGGCCTGGAACAACGAGGCCGTGCGGGCGGCGAAAGGGTCCGTGACAAAATCAGTTCCCTCTGCCTGCGCCACCGCGCAAACCGGGGTCAGCGTCACCAGCCCGCCCCCCAGGTGCCACCGCCACGAACGCCCGGGCGGGACTTGCGTTCTCATGGTGAACCGCCCATCTGCGCCCGGTATCCGGAGAGCGCCTTCTCGCGCATGCGCTCGATGACTGCCTCGGTCCATTCACGATCGGCCTCGGCCTTGCGCTGTTCCTCGAAGGCAAGCTGGCCGCGGAACGCTTCGAGTTCCCCGGCAGCCTGGGCGAGCTTCGCCTGCCCCATCTGCACGCGTTGCTGCGACGCGGCCAGCACGCCCTGGACCAAAGCCATTTCCGCGTGGGTACTGGCCCGGCGCAGGTCCTCGAGCGCTTTTCGCTGCACCTCGAGTTCATGGCGCTCCAGCTTCTCCATCCGCTCCGCGGCCTGCTTGTGCCGCGCGTACATTGCTTCCTGCTGGCCGAAGTGGGCATACCGGCGCTGCTCCCGCTGCCGGGTTTCTCCGAACGCACTGAACTGCGCATGGACCTTGTTTTCCTCCCGGTACGTCGGCACGGCGACCGAGCTGAGATGGAACCGCTCCCGCGCCTCGGCCAGGGTCGACTGTCGAGACTCGAGGGCGAGCGCCTCGAGCGCCGGCTGCATCACGGATTGCGGCGCCGCCACCACGCGTCCGCTGCCTCTTGCCGGCGCGCCCGTGAGCCGGATCAATTCGTCGGTCTGCTGGATCTGCGTCCTCAAGGCCGCGATCGCGTCTCCCCAGTAGAGCCTTTCCTGAGTCCATCGTACCTCCCCCGGCAAATCCCCACTGACGACGACGGCAAACTGGCCGCTCAGGCGCGCTGCGCCCAGCGAGGAGACGATGATAAAGAGGAGCAGACGAATCGTGAGGGTGGACATAAAAATCATTCCACGACGCGAAGGGTGACGTGGTGGGGTTCGAGCTTCCGTCCATCGACGGTCACCTCGGGCCCTGGCAGCGTGTAGTACACCACCTGGCCTTCGGCCTCGGTGCGGGGCGGCTCGGCCTCCGCGGCCTGGCGCAGAAAATACTGGCGCTTGATCGCATCGCTCTGGCCGAGGACGTAGCCTGCGTCGAACCCGGCCTGGCGCGTGCGGCGGTCGGGACCGAGGGCAAGCTGGGCGCCGACCCCGCCCAGGACCGCGCCGCCGAGCGTCGCGAGCGGATCCTTGTCGCTGGCGGCGTAGGCGACCGATCCCGCGGCGCCCGCACCCAGCGCGGTCCAACCGGCGCGCTGCACGTGCGGTGCCACGCTGCTACAGCCCGCGAGCCAGATCAGCGGGATCACGACCACGGTTCGTTCAAGCGACAGCTTCATGCGAGGGAATTGGCCTGCTGACACGTCCGTCCTGTTCCCGGGCGACTTCCGCAAAGACGCCCGCGACGGGATCCCGGTATCCGGCGAGGGCACGGCTCCGCGCATCGAACCGCTCCCCCGACGAGTCGCTGACATACAGCATCTCGGGGGTGACGTAGTTCCGGACCACGCCGCATTGGGCGTGCTCCCCTTCCTGCGAATAAACCGCCATCTGGGAAAACCTGGCTTCGTCCGCCTGGTACTCGGGCGCGGTGAACCCGCGGATGGCGGCACGGGCCGCGGCGGGCAGACCAATGGCGTCCCCCTGGTCGTCGAGATCGTGACGGTCGTTCTGCTTGAAGAGAAAAAACTGCTTCGAGTTGCCGAAGATCACGGATCGGAGGGCCGACTTCGCCAATTGGCCGTACTGCTGCGTGACCGGCATGATGTGGCATCCGAACTTGCCCATCTGAGCGTAGAACTCCCCGAACAGCTGCTCCACTCCGCCCACCTCCAGATAGCGCGACGGCTCCTCAAAGATGAACTGCTTGCGCAGGGAACGAGGCATTGTGATCACGCGCTGGCGGAGCCGGTTCGCGATGAGGTACATTGCCGCCTCCTTCATCTGTCCGTTCGAGTTGGGCAGTTGGCCAAGTTCGAAATGCACCACCCGCGCGGCGAGGGGCCGGTTGGTGACGCCGTCAAAGAACCGGCCGTTGCCGCCGTTGCGCTGCCAGGCGGAAAGGCGCGACGCGAGGCGGTTCACGAGCTCGCGATCGTGGTGCGGCATCCGGTCATACAGCATCATTTCCACCAACGAAGTGTGCACGGGGAAATCCGCGGGTTTGAGAAAGGCGAGGCCCATGTCGCGGACGAGCCGGGCGGTGTCCGGCTGCCGGGCAAAGGCGAGCGCCGTGGCATCGTCGATCCCCGCCATCGTCTCGCGGAGCGGGGCGTCGTCCTTCGCCTCCAGCTCCCGCAGGTCCGCGTAGAGTTCAAGGAGCGACACGGGGGCGCCTGCGGCCGCGGCTCGTTCCTGCGCCCGCTGGACCAGCAGAGCCCAACGTGCCGCGGTGGCCTCGAGTTGCGGCTGGCGACGGCGGTGATCGTCCCACACATCGCGATAAAGCTGTTCCAGGTACTCACCGTACAGGGCGGCGCGCGCGAGATTGGTCTCCGGATCAGCGGCCTTGCCCGTCATCACGCCCAGCAGACCGCACGCTGCCGACACCTGCATCCGGGTGAGGGGGAGTCCCTGCGTGTCGAGATAGTTCAACGTCAGATCGGTGTCCGGATGGAGGATGATCGACTCTCCGCCGACGAGTTGGACGAACGTGCCGTAGCTCAGCCCCTCTTCCACGATGCCGCGAAACGCGAAGAAGCAGTCTGACTGGGAGAGCAGGTCGATGGTCTGACTCGATTTTCCCACGCGCGTCGTGCCGGTCATCACCGCGTGCTGCGGCACGCCGGCGGCGAAGGTCCGGACCCCAAAGAGGCAGCCTTCCTCGCCGTCATACAGGGCCTCGCCTGCCTCGAGATGACCGGTGCACGAGGCAGACAGGGGCACGAGGTCCTGGAGGAAACAGACCGAAGGATCGCGGCCGGCCAGGGCGAACAGATCCCAGGCGCGGTAGTGGCCGCCGAACCAGCCGGGGAGCGTTTCATAGAACAGGCACTTCGCCTGCACCTCGTCGTCGACGATCATGGCCTGCGCGCCGTTCATTGCGCTCACGGCCTCCTTCACCGCCTGAAGATGCTGCAGACATCCCTCGACCGTGGGCGCCCACACGCGGATGACGGCCAGCGCCGAAAACGGCCGGGCAAACCCGCCCTGGAGTGACGCGATCCTCGCCTGCTTGCGCGCAATGACGGCATCGAGCGATTCCTTGTCCTCGGTGTGGCGGTGCCCTTTCAGCTTGCGCAGCTCCCGTTCCGTCTTCGCCACCTCGGTTTCGACCCCGAGGGGCCGGCACGACAGGGTGTAGCAATAGTTCCCGGCCAGGGCGGAGGTGAGTGCCCAGACCACGCCCAGGTGCGTTTCCATCGGCCAGCGCCGGAGCACGAGCAGGGTGTGAAACTGGCCGTCGAGCCGGAAGAACACGTTGCCCTCGGTATCGCGCGTGGTGATACCCCCGCCGGGCCAGCTGTTCTCCAATATCGTCGCGGCGGGATCGAAGCCGGCGAACCGCTGGTCTCCCAGCAGTTGCAGGGAGGGCTGACAGAAGCCACGCCAGGCGGCGAAGTGGTCATGATCGCCAAAGGGATGAATCCGGGCGCCGGGCAGGCGGCCCTCCAGGGTGCGGAGGCGGTCCGCCGCGTTCTTCGCCGTTTGCGCCACGTACCGATCGATCTGCTCCGCCGTCCGGAATCCGGACTTCGGCACGGAAGCACAACGCCGCCCGAGGTAAACCTCCAGCCGCTCACGGCGGAGCTGGCCGCGGGCCTGACGCGCGCGATACCGCTCGTAGCGCTCCTCGCGCGTGGCTCGGCACCAGCCCTCCGCGCGCTGCTCGCCGGTCTGCCGGCGGTACGCTTCGAGTTCGGCGTGGTAATCCGCGTCGACCCGCCATTGAAATTGCACCGCGTCGTCGGGGCCCAACTGGCTGAAGAAGGTGCCAAGGCCTTCGTAATACTGGTCCCGCGTCCCCTGATCCGCGCTCTTAAGGTCGGGTAGTTCCACCTTCGCGCCACGGACGAGCCAGGTGGCCGGACCCAGTCCGGAGTCGAACCAGAGTACGTCCGACTCGAACCAGCCGTTGGGGGGCTGCGTCTCAAAAAGATCGGCGAGGAGACGGTGCATGGGAATGATGCCCCTCAGCGGAGTGGATCTTCCTGACCGGCGGGGCAACCCACGCACTCCGGCGCCGGCGTCTCAGCGTAGCGGGGAGCGCCCGCGAGACGACCCGGGTTGCGCGGTGGAACGGCCGCTTGGAAGTGGTGGCGCACCCGCTCCCCGTGCGGATGCGCCACCTTGGTCCAGGCCTGCGGCTGCAGGTTGAAGTGGCTCCCTACCAGGAGCCCTTCAAAGAAATCACCGCAGAAGTGCGGCGGCCGCCCGACGATGAAGAACTTCACCCAGCCGAGGGCGGCGGCCAGCGGCAGGGATGCAAGCGCGAGGCGCGGGGTGTAGCCTGCCGAGGGGCAGAGAATGAAGGTCAGGACCCCGAGCAGCGCTCCGCCCACGACGAAAAGATATCCGTTGCCCTCGAACTCCCAGCGCCCGAAGCGCACGGCGCCGCTGGAATCGGGACCGCTGTTGGTGGGGGTGGAGCGCATCGTCGTCTCGCCTCCGCGGGGTTACACGAGCTGGATGTTGAGCGCTTCCCAAAAACCCGACAGCTTGAGGGCGGTGATGGCGATCCAGGGGGCGGCGGCGATCGCGAGGCCCGAGAAGATCTTCTTTTTCCCGTCTTCCCCGTGCTCCAGCATGTTGGCGCCGTTGACGCATTTGATGACGCACCAGATTGCGGCGATCCCGATGATTGCCCACAGGGCCAGCTGCACCACATCGGTGACCTTGGGGTCGAGCGGGGGCAGGTCGCCCGGGACCAGCGTAAAGCCGATCTTTTCGTCCAGTTCCGTGGCCTGGAAGGCGGCGAGCGCGAGCCAGGGTGCCACGCCGACGGCGATTCCGGAATAGATCTTCTTTTTCCCGTCCTCACCGCGGTCGAGCATGTCCGCGCCCTGGACGCACTTGATGATGCAAAAGACGGCGGCGACCGCGATGACGACGAGCAGCCCGTAGGCGATGTTGTTCTTGAACTGCTCGGGGATGACGAACTCGGCGAGAAGAGGCGTGAGGTTCATGGTGACGATCAGGTGGAACGAATCGTTAATTCGTTTTTACCTGTCGTCAACTTTATTTTGCTTGTCGTGCGCGGAGGCGCCCTGCGCAGGTACGGACCGTGTCTATTCCTCGCACCGAGTCACTATCCCCCGGTGCCTCAAACAAAGGTCGCCAAGGTCACCAGGGTCCGGGCCAAATCCTTAGCGACCTTTGCGACCTTTGCGTGAGGCCAGATCCGGATGAGAAAGCGCTCGAGGCCTCAATCCACGAGCGCGCTGTAGGTGCCGTTCACGAACGTGGCGAAGATGTCCCCTTCGTTGAAGGGCATGTGCTGTGTCAGGAGAATGGATACCATCTTCTCCTTCGGGTCCATCCAGGCCAGGGTGGTCGCCGCGCCGTCCCACCCGAACATGCCCTTGGACCCGAGGTGGCGGGTGGCGCCCTGGTTCGTCATCATGCGGACCCCGAGGCCGAAGCCCATGTCCTGCTGACCAAACGGATGCGGGTCGGCCAGATGGGCGATCCGGTCCGTGGCCATGAGTTCCACGGTCTTGCGGCTCACGATCCGGGCGCCGTCCAGCTCGCCGCCATTGAGCAGCATCTGCGCAAACCGCACATAATCCGCGGCCGTCGAGTAGAGCCCGCCGCCACCGCTCGGGATGCCGCGCTCCGGCAGCAGGTCGGGCATCGGCGTCAGTTTTCCATTGCCGTAGCCGTAGACCACCGCCTTGCGGGCAAGTTTTTCCGTCGGGACCGTGAAACTGGTGTCACGCATGCCCAGCGGTCCAAAGATCCGCTGCTGGAGGAACTGCGCGAAGGGCACGCCGCTCGCCTTCTCAACGATCGCCCCGAGCATGTCGGTGTGGATGCCGTACCGGAACCGGGTGCCGGGTTGCTGGTGCAGCGGCACGGTGGCGATGCGCGCCATGAAGTCGTCCATGCTCGTCGCCTCCCAGATTTTCGCGCGGGAGAGCAACTGCCCCGGGATCGGGTCCGCCGACCAGGAAGCGTCATAGTAATAGCCGGCCGTGTGCGTGAGGAGATCGGCCACCGTGATCGGCCGTTTGGCCGGTTCCAGCGTGGGGGCGTCGGCCGTGCCGCCCGTGTAGACTTTCAGGTCCTTCATCACCGGGAAGTATTTCTCGACCGGGTCGGTCAGCTGCACCTTGCCCTCCTCCACCAGCGTCAGGACGGCCACGGAGGTGATCACCTTGGTCATCGAGTAGATCTTGATGATCGAATCCTTCGTCATCGGGATCTTCTCCTCGACGTTCTGCCACCCGCTCGCGTGCCAGTCCGCGATCTTGCCGTTGCGGGTGACCATGGTGATATAGCCCGAGTAACGGCCGCTCGCGACCTCGCGATCGAGCGCTTCGTGAGTCTTCTGCAGCCGTTCGGGAGACATCCCGACCTCCGCCGGTTTGGCGACCGGCAAGGGCCATTCGGCGGCCATCGCGGACGACAGCCAGACTACGGAACTCAGGAGGGGGGCAAGCAATGCACGGAGTCTCATGGGGAAAAGGCGGCAACCAGCCTGTCCACCCCGAGCGCCAGCGCGACGCCAAACTCCAGCCCCCGCCCGAAACGGGGAACTAGAAACTAGAAACTAGAAACTAGAAACGAGAACCCCACCCTCACTCCACCGTCAGCTGCCGCGCCTCGAGCGTGGCGCCGATTTCGCGCTGGTAATTCGCCTGCGCGCGATGCTGGTCCGCGATGGCACGGACCTGGCCGCTTTCGACGGCGGCGAGCTGCTCCTGCAGCTGCAGCACGAGGAAGGTCGAGCTGGTGCCCGCGCGGAAGCGCTTCTCCTCCGCGTCCAGGGCCTGCTGCGCCAGTTCGTAAGCCCGCGTCGTGGCTTGCACGCGTTCCGCGGCGGTCTCCAGCTGGCCGATGGCATTCGCAACCGTGACGGCGATGTCCTGTTCGAGCCGAACCACGTCGGCTTCCGCCTGCAGGAGGCCAAGCTTGGCCGCGCGGTACCGTCCGCGACCTTGCGCGAACGTCAGGGGGACGGACACCACGACGCCGGCCGTGTAGGCCCGGTTGTCGCGGTTGCGCACCTGCTCGCGGCTGGCAGCAAAAGAGGGGTCGATGCCGTTGTAGCCGTAGCTGCCCACGAAATCCACGCGGGGCAGCATCTGGTTCACCGCGAAGGAGCGGTTGGCGCGACCTTTGACCAGCCCCTGGCGGGCCGCCTGATAATCGGGTCGCAGGGCGAGCGCACGTTGCAGGTCCGTCACGCCGTCCCCCGACATGGCCGGAGCGCGGGCCAGGGGCTCGATCGCGAGGTCGGGCGGATTCGGCGAAACCTCGCCGGCGCCAATCAGGGTGCGCAGCCGGTTCTCGACGTTCTTGATGTTGCGACGGGCGATCAGGATGAACTCCTCGCGATTCGCGACGCGGGCCCGGGCCTGCGTGACGTCGGCATCGGAGAGACTGCCCACGCGATTGCGGCGTTCGTTGTCGCTCACGAGCTTGGCGGCGAGGTCGCGCGATCGGTGCGCGATGCGCAGGTTCTCCCGAGCCTCCGCCAGGTCGTTGTAGGCCAGCACCACGGAGGTCACCGTGTCGATCACCGCCTGCCGGTATTCCCAGTCCGAGATCGTCCGGTCGGCCTTTGCAATCCGGAGGCTGGCCAGGTTGGCACCGAACCCAAAGCCGCGCAGCAGCGGCTGCGTCACGCTCAGGCCGCCGAAGGTGACGAACCGGTTGGAAAAGTTATTGTAGGTGCCGCGCTGATTCTGCGAGGAGCCGCCGAGCTGGTACTGCGTGCCAAAGGGCAGCAGTCCTTCCAGCCCTGCGCCGTATTCATCGGATTGAGACACCGCGGACACCGAGCTCGTGGGCGACAGCGCCAGTTCGCTCTCCGAATAAAAGCGCCGGAAGGTCAGGGCGGGGTCGAAGCGCCCATACTCGGCGAGCACGTTGGCGCGCGCAATGCCGCGGCCGTACTCGCTCACCTTGATCCGCTGGTTGTGGCGCAGGGCGCGGGCGATCGCCTCGTCCAGGGTCAGTCGCGCCACGGCAAGTGACGCCGGCGGGGGCGGGGGCGAAGCGACCGGCGCGGGCCCATCGGTCTGAGCCCAGGCGGAGACGGCGCCCAGCAGACTGGCGGCGCCCAAGGCAAGAAGGCGCGCGGAGCACGCCGGGAAGCGAAAGCGGGAAGTCATGGGCGGGGCTCAGGAAACCATCATGCCGTCGGCCACGCGCACCACGCGCGTGCCGTAGGTCGCGTTCTCGTTTGAGTGCGTCACCTGGATGATGGTCACGCCATCCTCCTGGTTGAGTTTCCGGAAAAGCTCCATGATCTCACGCCCTTGGTCGGAATGAAGATTGCCCGTGGGTTCGTCGGCCAGGATCAGGGCCGGCTTCGCCACCAGCGCGCGCGCCACCCCGACCAATTGCTGCTGTCCGCCGGAGAGCTGGCTGGGGTAGAGATCCTTCTTGGCGACCATGTGGAAACGGTCGAGGGCGTCACACACGATGCTCTCGCGTTCTTTTTTGGGCACGTTGCGGTAGGACAGCGGCACCTCCAGGTTCTCGTAGACCGTCAGATCGTCGAGCAGATGGTAACTCTGGAAGACGAAGCCGATATGCTGCTTCTGCAGTTCAAAACGCTTTTTCTTGTCGAGCTTGTGGACCGGGTTCCCCAGCAGCTCATACTCACCGGTCCACTCGCCGTCGTGCATGCCGAGGATGTGGAGGAGGGTGGATTTTCCCGCCCCGGAAGGTCCCATGATCGAGAGAAAATCGCCCTCCGCCACCGAAAGGTTGATGTTGCGGAGCGCATAGTACGGCCCGCCCTTCAGCGGATACACTCGGTCGATGTGACGCAGGGTAATCATTTCGTCCCCACCTTAGCAGCGGGTGTGCCGTCTCCCTCGTTGTGTTGTAACCTACTACATATGAACGGTAAGAAAATCTCCCGCGGTGACTTGTCCGCGTTCCCCGCTCGCAAGTGGAACCTATCTGTCCCGATATTGGGATTTTTGGGACGGGCGCAACGCGTCGGTGTAAAGCGGGCCCCCGACAGCTCGTTCCGTCGTTCCGAGGGTGCAGGGGCGGCTAGACGTCAATCACGACGGAACCCGGCGGCGTTTTTCGCCAGGCGGCGACCGGGTGGTTCGCGCCACAATGAATGCACGGGACCGCCGTCTTCGCTTCCTGGCAATGGGGACAAACCCCTCCGGTTGAAAACGGATCGAAAGCTCCGCCGCAGCGTCCGCAGCCGTATAAGGGACCGCCGGGCGGCGAGATCCGGCAGCTCGGACACGAAAATTCCCGGTGTCGGGGCAGCGCCTCGAGCCGGCCCATCATTTTCGCCTCCTTCAGCGCATTCCAACACTGGCTGCCGAGGAAGAAGACCAAAATGGCCGGCCAGAGGATGGAACCGGCGGGACGGCCTGCCTCCAACGCCCGCCACCACCCGTAAGCGAAGTAAAGCCCCCCCAGGACCACCACCGCCATCCCCAAGGTGGCCGCGGTCAGCAGACTACGACGGCGACCCACCACGAACCAGAGCAGGGAGCGAAGAATCTGGCCGCCATCCAGCGGGTACACGGGGAGGAGATTGAAGACCAGAAGGAGCAGGTTGATATTCTGAATCGCGTCGAGGAAGAGGAGCACGTCGGTCGGGGCGCCTTGCGCGGAGGCGAGAGCAAGCGCGCCCCAAAACACGGGGAGCAGCGCCACATTCACGAGCGGTCCCGCGGCAATGCTCCACAAGGTGGCACCCGCTCGCTGCGGCGGAGCCACATAAGCCACGCCCCCCAAGGGCCACAGCACGATGTCATGCGCCGTGCCGCCCACCTGCCGGCACGCCAACGCATGGCCAAATTCGTGCAGCGTCACGATCCCGAAGAGCGTGAGATACTCGGCCAGCTTCCACGCCGGCGACTCGTACGCCGCGCTCCGCGCCGTCACTTGATAAACGGCCACGAGAAACCAGGACCAGTGCAGATACACTTGAATGCCGGAAAAGCGGAAGAGGCGGATGGACCCGGAATGCGTCGGAAGCATGCGCGCGTAGTAACAGGCAACCGGACCCAAGGTGCAAGTGGGAGCAGGGCTGGAGGGCCGGAAGGCCAGAGGGCCGGGTGCCAGGGGAGCGGAGGACCGGACCCAGCCGCCCGAGGCATGATCTAGGACCCGATTCAGGCCCTCTGGCTTCCGGCCTGGCTCTCCGGCTCTCCGGCCCTCTGGCTTTCCGGCCTTCCGGCCTTCCGCCTCGATCCTCCCGCTCGCTTGACGAGGATCAAGGCGCGCGGTGCGGCAATGCGCTACCGTGGTCTCGTAACCTTCGTTCTCACTATTCAATGAGTCTCTCCACCTCGCTCTCGCCCGACGTCGTTTTCGACGTCCGTGAAATTCCCTGCAAGATCAAGCACGGCCAGATCTTCCAGCGCTGGCTGGATCTGCCGGTCCGGGGCTTCTTCGTCCTGGTCAACGATCACGACCCCGTCCCGCTCTACTATCAGTTCGCGGCTCAGTTTCCCGGAGCGTTCAACTGGGAATATCTGCTGCGCGGTCCTGACGAATTTCAGGTCAAGATCACCAAGCTCGCCGCCATTGTCACGCCGGACGCTCCCCCAGCCTCGCCCTGCGGCGGCGCCGTCACCTCGGAAAACGGCATCGACACCGTCG
Organism: Verrucomicrobiota bacterium; assembly: GCA_023457715.1. GTDB lineage: Bacteria > Verrucomicrobiota > Verrucomicrobiia > Opitutales > Opitutaceae > ER46. The sequence continues at coordinate 48,595 of JAEWKR010000017.1, read as the reverse complement.
ATGCGCGCGGGCTGATGCCGCCGGAACCGCTGGTGCGAATCCTGGCCGTCATGGAAACGCTGCCGGCCGGCCGCAAACTACGCGCGGTCACCGATCGCGAGCCGTGCCATCTTTTTGGCGAAGCTGAGCAGCGCGGCTTCCGCCACGCCTCCCAAGCCCAAGCCGATGGCAGCTGGGTCACCGTCCTTGAGCGCGCCTGAGCGCCCGGCGGCCGGGCCGCGATCCTCGCCCCCGCCGGCTTCACGGCCGCCCGGGGGCAGCTGGCTCGCAGCTCAAGGCCGCCTGCCGCTTGCCTTCATGGCTCTGGGGCTGGCGTGGTTTGTCGCGGCAGCCGTCACCACGCTCGTCCACGCCGGCTTGCTCGCCGCGCCCCACATCGCGCCGGGCGTCGTCGCTCTGACGCATATGTGGGTGCTCGGTTTCTTCGTCACCATTGCGGTCGGCGCCATCTACCAGCTGGCGCCCGTCGCCCTGAGCACGACGCTGTGGAGCGAACGCACGGGATGGTGGCATCTTGCCCTGCACGGCGCCGCCGTGCCGGTGATGATTCACGGCTTTTGGTCCTGGAATCTCCCGCTGCTCGCCGGCGCCGGCTCCGTCGTGCTGGCAGGCGTGGCGGTGTTCGCCGTCAACACCGGCGGCACCATCCTGCGCTCCGGCAAACGCGACGCGGTTGCGTGGTCGCTGGCCTTGGGCTCCGGCTGGCTCGTGCTGACGGTCGCCGCCGGGCTCGCCCTCGTCGCGAACCGGCTCTGGCATCTTTGGGGAACCGATCCGCTTCCTCTGCTTCGCGCCCATGCCCATCTGGGTCTAATCGGTTTCTTCATCACCTTGCTGCAGGGGGTCACCTTCCGGCTCGTGCCGATGTTCACCCTCGGGGACGTCCCCAACTGGAAACCGGTGCGACTCGGCTTGTGGTGTTCGCAGCTGGGCCTCCTCGTGTTGGCCCCAGCCCTTGCGTTCAATGCTGGTGCGGTCGCCTTCGCCGCCGCCGTCGCCATCGTGGTCGGCCTCGGCTTCACGGCGTGGGGACTGAAGCTGACCCTCGCCACCCGCAAAAAGCGTCAGCTCGATGACGGGCTGATCGCGCTGGTCCGGGGCATGGGCGTTCTGGCCGTGGCCGCGGTCGCCGCCCTCTGGCTGGTCGCGCCCAACACGCGCGCCGGTTCTGCGCCAGGGGGGCTGAGCGCAAATGTCTACGGCGTCCTGGTGCTGCTGGCCGGTTTGCTGCCGGCGATTGCGGGCATGATGAACAAGATCGTCCCCTTCCTGACCTGGATGCGCGCCTACGGGCCCAAGGTTGGGCGCGTTCCCACGCCACCCGCGACCGCGATGTCCCATCCGCGACTCGAACGGCTTGGCATCAACGCCATCACCTTCGCCAGTATTCCGCTGCTCGTCGGCACCTGGACCCTGCACTCGGCCTGGCTGTACGCCGGCAGTGCGCTCCTCGTCGCCGGCACGCTCCTTTTCGCCGCCAATCTGGTGGTCGTATTCCGCCATCTCTGGCGGCCTGTCACGCCCGCCGCTCCGACCTTTCCCCGCCCTATCCGATGACCACGCCTTCGCCTTCGCTCGAATCCAAAACCGTCTGGGAGGCGCTCGCCACCATTCCCGATCCCGAATTTGGCGTGAACCTGGTCGACCTCGGTCTGATCTACAGCGTCGAGTGTCTGGATGAAGGCGTCCACGTGGTGATGACATTGACGACGCCGACGTGCCCGTCCGGCTCGTGGATGTACGAAGGCGTGAAAGCGGCGGTCGAGGCCCTGCCGGGCGCCCACAACGTGACGGTGGATCTCGTGTTTGAACCCCAGTGGACGCCCGAGATGCTGAGCGACTCGGCAAAACGGCAACTCGGGTGGGTGAAGGACTGACGCCTGACTACCAGGCAAAGCGGGTCCGCAGCCCAACCACCGCCGCCGTCCCGCGATCACCCACCGCCGCGTCGCGCGTGGCGTTGAACACCCACTGCAGGTCCGCCGTGATGGTCAACCGGGCCGTCGCCGCCACGGCATAGAAAACCTCGGCAACGGTCTCCGTCTGGCCGAGGCCATTGACCCGCCGAAACCCGCGGCCGAAATGCGAATAGGAAACACCCGCGCCCGCCACGTCCTGTGGGCGGGCCGGGACCAAGCCGTGCGAGACCAGCCCGAAATCCGCGTAATGGGAGACCGCGGCCCGATCCGACTGGGGCGCAAGGCCAACCCGGCCGAAGCCGAGCAGACGCGGCGCGGCGGGATCATCCGACGGCACCAACGTGAAATCGTGCGTCGCGTAGACGGACCACAACCGTCGAACCTTGGCATCAGGACTCCCCATCGCCAGGGCTTCAGCATCCTCGAAGGTCCCGGTGTGAAGGCTGGCCCCCACCCGCGTGGTCGCGGCCCGGCTGCCCACCCGGTGCTCCAGCGCCAGCTCAGTGACGGCGACCAGGCCGGAGCGGCTGAGAGAGTCCCAACGGAAGCCATGGTTCCCGCGTCGATCGCTGCCCGGGCCGCCGTGATACAATCCCGCCTGCCACCCCGCGTCCCCGCCCAGTTCACGGCTGAACCACACGCCGGGAGCCGCGACGGAATAGATGGGAAACGCCGCGCCCCCTCCGCGATCGGTGGGGACGGGCGTACCGGTCAGCGTTGGCAGTGCGCCAAACGCCGCGTTCAGGAAATGGGATCCCCCGGCGGAGACCGCGAAGTCATCGTCCAACGCCAGCTGCCCCACTTTGATCTGCCAACCCGCCTGGGCGGGGGCGTGGCGATAGTACAGGTTATAGACGCGCAGCTGCTCGCTCGCGAAGGTGTTGCTGACCGGATGAAAGCTTCCGACGTAATCGGAAAACGCACCGTCCCGCCGGTGATGCATCAACCCGCGGACGTGCGCGTAGACGCTGCCCGCAGCGGGGCCCCGGAAGAGTGACGCGGGGGCTTCCGCCACCAGGTCGGCTCCGATCAGCGACCAATCCCCGCGCCCGGCGCCGCCGGTGGGATTCGACCAGGCCTCGGCCACCACCGAACCCGACCAACTCCAAGTCCCCTCATCCGACGCCGGCGCAAGATCCGGACGGACATGTGCCACGGGAGACGACGCGACCTTCCCTTCCCCACCATACCCGGCACAGGCGCCGGCGAGCAGGAGGGTTAGAAAACGGCGTAAGGAACGATGGAGGGAAAAAACCAAGTGAGCGGGGTTCGGTGATGACTTTGATGACTCAAACTACAACGAGATTCGAGCGTGTTTCGGCCCGACGGCGGAGCCGGGGTTTACCCGGGTAACTGAGTCACGGGCTTCGGAACGAGCGCCTCGAACCGGTCCGCGCGATCAGGGTCCGTGGGGACATGAACGAGCATTCAGGTGAGAAGGCGTCGGTGTGGATGGCGACCGCCGCGGTGCCGGAGTTTCCCCCGCTGGCGGCAAATGTGACGGCGGATGTCTGCGTGGTGGGTGCCGGCATCGCGGGGCTTACCACTGCCTACCTCCTGGCACGGGAAGGGCGGAAAGTGGTCGTGCTCGACGACGGTCCGATCATCTCAGGCGAAACGGAACGAACCACCGCCCACCTGTCGTTCGCACTCGACGATCGCTACTTTGAACTGGAACGGTTGCACGGCGTGGAGGGCGCGCGGCTCGCCGCCGAAAGCCACATGGCGGCCGTGGATATGATCGAACGAATCGTGCGGGAGGAAGGCATTGCCTGCGACTTCGCGCGGCTCGACGGCTATCTCTTCAATCCCCCCGGGGGGAACGGCGACCTCCTGCGCCGTGAGCTCGCGGCTGCGGAGCGCGCGGGGCTCAAGGACCTCGAACTCGTCGAGCGGGCGCCGTTGATCTCGTACAACACCGGCCCCGCACTCCTTTTCCCACGCCAGGCGCAGTTTCATCCCTTGAAGTACCTCGTCGCCCTGGCCCAGGCGATCGTCCGCATGGGCGGCCGGATTTTCGCGGGGACTCACGCGGATCAGTTCGTCGGCGGCGCCGGCGCCTACGTGGCCACGACGCACGGCTGGCGGGTGAACTGCGGCGCCATTGTGGTCGCCACCAATACGCCCGTAAACGACCGCGTCGCCATTCACACCAAGCAGCGGCCTTACCGCACGTATGTTGTCGGGCTCGCCGTCCCGGTGGGTACGGTGCCGAAGGTCCTGTATTGGGACACCGAGGATCCCTATCACTACGTGCGCATCGAACCGGCACAGCCTGGCGTGCCCGGAGCCCGCGACATCCTGATCGTCGGCGGCGAGGACCACGAAACCGGGCAGGCCGACGACACCGAAGCGCGTTTTGACCGACTCGAAGACTGGGCCCGCAAACGGTTTCCGATGGTGGCGGATGTCCGCTACCGCTGGTCCGGCCAAGTGCTCGAACCGGTCGATCTGCTGGCCTACATCGGCCGCAACCCGATGGATGCGGAGAACGTGTACATCGCGACCGGCGACTCCGGTCACGGCATGACACACGGGACCATCGCGGGCATCCTGATCACGGACCTGATCCAGGGACGTCCCAACGCCTGGGAGGCGTTGTACAGTCCTTCGCGCCAGCGGCCCCAGGCGGCAGGCGAGTACTTGACCGACACCCTCCACATGGCGTCACAGTACAAGGACTGGTTCACGCGCGGCGAGGCCAGCGACGAAGCGGATATCCCGCCGGGTTGCGGAGCCGTGGTGCGTCGTGGTCTCACGAAGGTGGCGGTCTACCGCGACGAAGCGGGCGACTACCACGAGTGCTCCGCGGTCTGTCCGCATCTCGGCGGCCTGGTCAACTGGAACGACACCGAAAAAACCTGGGACTGCCCGGTGCACGGTTCGCGTTTCGATCGCTTCGGCCACGTCGTCAACGGCCCGGCGAACAGCGACTTGAAAGCCAAAGTCGAAGCGCAGTCGTAAGGACAAGGCTCCAGGCTGTCTCGAGCGCAGCTCCGTCCGTTTGAGGTAGCGACCGTCGACGTAGCTGCGGTCGAGAAACGCCTTTCCCTCCCCGTATCCGCGTGCGGGAGAACGCACCTTCCCTCACCTACGCCGCCAGACGATGGCAGTGGCGCGCCAGATCGAGATCGGTGACCACGGCGCTGCGTTCCAGCACGCGAAGCGCCGCCTGGTCCCAGAGCACGGTGCGGAACGGACTCAGAAACCTCCGCGGAATCTCCGCGTCCGCGAGATTGCCCAGCGCCACCAGGGTGCTGCGCGTTGCCGGCAACCCGAGCCATTCCAGCAGCCCAAACACCCCGGCCCGCTCAAACACCGCGCGAATTTCCTCCCAACCCGGCCGCTCGGTGCCGCGCAGGGCGACGTGGGCTGAAACGAAGACGGTCAACGCCGGGGTGATTTCCAGGACATCGAGCAATTCCGGACAGCGGGCAATCACCTGCAGCACCTGCAGCCGGCTGAAGCGGAAAAACGCAATGAACCGCCGCTCGCGAGCCGGCACGAAATCCAGGTACTGACGCCAGGCCCGCTCCTGAAGGTCGGCGGCGGCGGCAGCGAAGGCGCCTTCCGACGGCTGCGCGTCACACCAACCGTCCCCACACCAGCTTTGGAAGCGCACCTCGGGCCAGGCCGTCACCCGATGGGCGACGCCAGCGTGAGACCAGGCAAGTTCGACAGTCGCGGTGGCGGTGGCGCGGCGGGCACGGGGGGATTTCATGAGCGCAGCGTAGCATCCCAGGTGAGACAATGCTTGTCCCACCGAGGAAAAATGTTTGGGCTGCGCCATGGCCTCCTCGCGCGTTCAGCTGTCCCGTCCACCGTTGGAACGCATGCTCCGTATCCACGACGAGCTGCGGCGCGGCGCCCTCACGAACTGCACCAAGCTGGTGGCCCTGCTGGGCGTCTGCCGGAAAACGGTGTTGCGCGATCTGGCCTTCATGCGCGACCGGCTGGACCTTCCGATCGAGTTCGACGTCGGCATCCAGGCCTACCGTTACACGCACCCCGTGACGTCCTTTCCGACGGTGCATGTGACGGAAGGCGAGCTGCTCGCGCTGCTGGTCGCGCAACGGGCGCTCGAACAGTACCGCGGCACGCCCTTTCATCGATCGCTCGAAATTGCGTTCGAAAAGCTGGCCGGCGGCCTGCGGGACAAGATTTCCTTCTCTCCTGCCGACGAACTGCGCGCGGTCTCCTTCAAGAACATCGGCCTGGGCCGGACCGATCTCGCCGTGTTCAACGCCCTCAGCGGCGCCGTCCTCCGCCAGACGGAGGTGGAATTCGACTATCGAAAGCCGGGCGAGACGGGCGGCGTGCGGCGGCAGGTGCAACCGTACCACCTGACGCACCGCGAAAACCTCTGGTACCTGATCGCGTTCGACGTGGCCCGGGGTGCGCTGCGGACCTTTGCGCTGCCTCGCATCACCGCGGTGACGGTGCGGTCTTCCCAGTTTGCCAAGCCGCCGGACTTCTCGCCGGAATCGTTTTTTCGGGATGCCCTCGGGGTGCTCGGTGGCCGCGGCAACCATCGCGTCGTGATCCGGTTCGCGCGCAGCGCGGCGGATCGGGTGCGGGAGCGCGAATGGCACGAGTCACAGGAGCTGCGCGACCTTCCGGATGGCCGCGTGGAGCTGCGGCTCAAGCTGGGGGCGCTGCCCGAAGTGGAGCGTTGGGTCCTCGGCTGGGGCGTCGCCGCCGAAGTGGTCAGCCCCCCGGAACTGCGGCAGCGGATTCGCGCCACGGCAGAGAAATTGACGGCGCAGTATGCGCCGTGAGGGTCCCTAGTCCTTGGTCCCTGGTTCCTCGTCTTTTTTCACCACCTGCCATTCACGGATCAGCGACCGGGCCAGCCTGCCTGACTCGGTCAGGTGTTCGTCGCGCCAGCCGCCTTTCCGTGGGGCTCGAGGTACCACGAGGGAGGCCGCCTCACGCTTGTCCGACACGGCCCACACGCAGTGGCTGAGGTGGTGTTGCCGGATGAAATCAAACCACTCGCGCGTGCTTTGGTGATCGATGGCGCCATCCCCGTTCGCGTTGCAGGAGCCCCACTCGCTGACGAAAAGCGCCAGTCCTTTGTCCAGGGCGGCCTGGGCTTTCGCCCGCAAGGAGGCCTTGTGGGTCCCGGCATAGAAGTGCAGCGCGTACGCGATGTTCGTCGCCTGCAGCGGGTCCTTGGCGGCATCGTCGACATTCTGCGACCAGCGCGGCGTGCCCACGATGATGAGGTTGTCGGGATCCTCCGCGCGAATCGCGGCGATGACCTTTTCAGCGTAGGGCTTGATGTCCTTCGACCACGAGTCCTCCAGCGGCTCGTTGTAGATTTCGTAAATCACATTGGGCCGGTCGCCGTACTTCCTGGCCATTGCCGAGAAGAATGCGACCGACTCGGCGGCGTGGCGGGTCGCATGGTGATCATGCCAGTCGATGATCACGTAGACGCCATGCTTGAGCGCGGCATCGACCAGTCGCTCCACCTTCGCCCGTTCGCGCTCCGGATTCTTCAGGTAACCGCCGGCTTCGACGCCCATGGCTGCGCGGATCACGGAAGCGTTCCAGTCGCGAACCAACCACCCGACGCAGGCCTCGTTCCAAAAGTGTCCCTGCCACTGGCTCCAGAAGAAGCTGGGGCCGGCCAGGCTCACGGGTTTTCCGTGGCTGCCGACGATGGCGGAGCCTCGCACCGCAAGGGCACCGTGTTCCTCGACCACGGTGCGCGCGGCGAGGCTGCCATAGAGCAAGGCGAAGAGCAGGAAGAAGCGCATCCGGGGTGGAGGGGTAAGCCTACAGCCATTTTCAAGACCGGCGTTCCGTCAACGCCCAAACCGAACCCGGACCGCGTGAAACTACGCCCTCTCGACGGCAGGCCAGCGGGAAAGGGGCGGCCGGTTGGCGCGGTTCGGGTCCCGCCCGCGCCTCCGATCAGGCGTGCGCGGGGGTGCAGGATTCGAGGACGGCGACGATGCGCTGGTGCAGATTCGCAATCGCCCGGGTCAGCCCTCCCTGATCGACGTTCTGTTGGGCCGAGAGCTCAAGGAGAGCCGAGGCCAGCAGATCCCGCGACACCAGCATCGCCGCGGCGTGGGCTTCGTCGCGCTGCGCCCCCGCGGTGGTCCGCTGCAACGTGGTGCACAGCGTTTCCAGGGAATCGGTGACGGGCGACATCGCGCTGCGAAACGCGGCCGTGTCGCCTCGGAGGAGAGGCAGCGCCTCCTCGATGGCGGCGCGCAGGGCGGAGGATTCGTGTTCGTTCATGGGTCTTCCTCAGACCGCGCACCGGCCGGGTTGGTGCGTGGGGGAGAACCCCGCCCGGGCGGCGGGGCAGACCCCGCAGGCGGCGAAAAAGTTTTGCCCGTCCTCCGCTCGGCCAACTTGGCCTGATAGCTGTGTACAGGACTTGCACTTGGATGGCGGATGCGCTGCTCTACGCACTTCCGCATGGGGTCCTCACCCTCCAAAAACGCCCTTTCGTTCCTGATCGTCGACGACGATGAGGACGCGCACTTCTTCCTGCGCCGCGACCTCAAGCGCTGCGGCCTGGACGCCTCGGTCCACAGTGTCCTCAGTGGGGAGGCCGCGGTCGAATTCTTCAAGGGCTGCCTGAAAAGCCCCAAGGCGTTGCCCGACCTGGTGTTCCTCGACATCAAGATGCCGGGGATGAACGGGTTTGCGGTGCTCGAATGGGCGCGTGACCAGGGGTTGCTCGGGAAGCTCACGCTCGCCATGTTGTCGTCGTCGGAGGAGCCGAAGGACGTCACCCGCGCCATGAGTCTCGGCGCCCACACTTACCTGACCAAACCGGCCACCGCGGAGCAGCTGAAGAAGCTCGCGGAGTCCGTGTTGAAACTCAAAGGCCCGGAAAACCATGGTGGCACCCAATCGTAACGCTTCGCAGGGAGCTGTTTTGCTGGTGGACGACTCTGCCTTTGCGCGCCGCAAAGCCCGCCAGCTGGTGGAAGGTCTCGGATACTCCGTCATCGAGGCGTCCAGCGGCCACGAGGCCATGGCTCGTTGTGAAAGCTGCGCTCCCGACCTGGTGCTGCTCGACATGGTCATGGCGGAAATGGATGGACCGGAAGTGTTTCGTCGCCTGCGACAGCTGCTGCCGACGCTGCCGGTGATCGTCGTGACCGCTGACATCCAGGAATCCACGACCGTGCAGATGAAGGATCTCGGCGCGGCCGAGGTGCTGGCTAAGCCATTGTCCCGCGAATCGCTCGAGGTCGCGATCTCCGCTGCGCTGTCGAAACGCGTCCCCCGGGTGCTCAATGCGAACCATCTCGATGCCCTGGGCGAATTGATCAACATCGGCTACGGGCGGGCGGCGGCGGCCCTGTCCTCGCTGACCCGGGAGCGGATCGTGCTGGAGGCCCCGTCCGTCGTGGTTTGCGGCGCGAATGATCTGAGCCGCCACCTCACGGTCAGTTTCCCGGACCAGGTCGCCTGCGTGAATCAGGTGTTTTCGGGGCCCATCACCGGAAATGCCATGCTGCTGCTTGATGCCGAGGCCGCGGTGACGCTGACCGGGCTGCTGGATCCGGATACGCCCCACCAGGGACTGGACGCACCTTCGCGGGAAACCATGTCTGAGGTCGGAAATATTCTCCTCGGCGCCTGCCTCGGCGTGTTTGGCAATCTTCTGCACGTGCAGGTGAGCTTCGCGATTCCGGCAGTCCACGTGGACAGTGCGGCACCTTTGGTGAGTTCGCTCACGGTGGACGCGCAACAGCTTCAGCACACGGTCCTGGTCAAAACCCGGTTCACCGTGGCGGAAACGCACGTCACCGGGTTCCTGGCCATCCTGTTGAGTGTGACGTCGCTCGACCGCCTGGTGTCCGCCGTAGACCGCCTCTGAGTCAGCAGACTGGCGCGTTCATTCGGTTGGGATCGGCTTAGGGAATCCAGAGCGAGAAGCTAAAGTTCGCCACCGGCGAAGCCGTGAACCAGTCGCCGGTTGGTCCCACCGGCGGCACGGTCTGTCCCGTCACGGTGCGTGAAGCGATCGGCAGCAGCACGTTCACCGGCAATTCCTCGGAGTACTCGCTCCAGGTGCCGCGCGCGTCCTGCGCCCTGGCGCGAAACCGCCACACCCCCGTGTCCGCCGAGCCCGCCCGAAACGTCGCCGGCACCCAGGGCTCCCCGGGCACCACGTCGCCGAGCATGAGGCTGAACGAGTGCCCGACGGTCCCGGGCCCGGCTGCCGGGGTCTGGGTGCCGACCACCGTCCAATCGGTCTGGGGCGACTTTGCCTCGAGGGTGAGCAGCTGCAGCGCCGGGGAACCGGTCGCCGACACTTCAAACGTCACCCCTGGCCGGCCCAGATACGCGGACCACCCTCCCTCATTCCACAATCGCGGGTAGCTCCGGCCATGCAGCGGATTCTCGGGGTCCTCGATCGTGATCTGGCTGGCGACCGGCCGCAGGGAGACGGTGGGACGCGCTGACAGCACCGTGACCGTCGCCGTGGCCGTGCTCGATTGCGCATAGATGCGGCCGCCACTCGCCCCGTCCGGGCTGTAAACGGACACCGAGAGTTCGCTTCCGCCGACTGCATCAGAAGGCACCGTTACTTCACCCCTAGCCCCCTCGCTCGCGGACGTACCCGCCCAAATGTAACCGGTGTTCCCGCCGCTGGCGTTGAAGACCACGGTCTGGCCCGGCATCGCGGTGGCCGTACTGGGATTCAACGTGACCGTTTGCGGGTCGCGAGCGCCTGCATACACGTCGACGAAGGTGGACGCCCACCCACCGTACTGGTCGGTGCCGTAGAACTCGAAGACATAGGTCAACGACGCTGAGGTCGCGTTTGCCGGCACCTGCCACTCGAAGGTTTTGGTCCCGTACGGCACGGTTACGGACATAGCATCAATCGCGATTCGCCCGGACGAACTGCTCCGAGATATTTTGATCAAGCCGGGTCCGGGGCGGTTGACCCAAAGACTGAGCGTGGCCGTGCCCCCGGCCTGCATAAACCACCGGGGACTGACGCTTAGCTCGGCGGTGCGAAGCATACCGCCCTCGACCGCCCAATCGCGAGCGACCGCCGGACCGCCTTGTCCTTGCGCCACCAATACGAACTCATAGGACCCATCCGCGAGGGTGGTCGTCTCGACCTCGCCTGATGCCGCCGTGCTGTTGCTCAGACCGGATCCCGCCGGCATCGTCAACAGCGAGGAGGTCGCGTTTTCGGTTCTCCATGCCACCCGCCATATCCGGTTGCCCACCCGAGTCGCGGTCACGCTCGCTTTGACGGTGCCCGTTGGTCGCTCGGTCACTTTGACGGTCGCATTTCCTGTCACGGGGCCTCCCGCGCCCTGGGCCGTGATCGTGTAGGTGTGATCGCCGGCGGGGAGGCCCGTCACGGTCTGGCTGCCGCTCGTGGCGGAGCTCGAGGTGAAGGAGGGACCGGTGACTGAGACCGCCGTCGCGTTGCTCGAGGACCAAGTGATCGTGGCCGAACCTGGCGCGGTCGCGCTGGTGGGATTCGCGGAGATCGTCGCGGTGACGTTGGACTGGGCTGTGCCAATCGTCACCGTCGCCGTCTGCACCGCCGGGCCCCCCGTGCCCTGCGCGGTGATCGTATAAGTGTGCGTCCCAGTCGCGAGGCCCGTCACGGTTTGGCTGCCGCTCGTGGCGCTGCTGGTCGTGAAATTCGGGCCGGTCACGGAAACCGCCGTGGCGTATTCCGAGGACCAGGTGATCGTGGTCGATCCTGGCGCGGTCGCGCTGGTCGGGTTTGCCGCGATTGTCGCGGTGACGTTCGGCTGCGCCGCGGCGATCGTCACGGTCGTCGTCTTCACCGCCGGACCGTTCTTGCCCTGGGCTGTGATCGTGTAGGTGTACGTGCCCGCAGCCAGGCCGGAGACGCTCTGAGATCCGGACCCCTGGACGCTCGAGAGTCCGTTGCCTGTGACGCTCACGCTGGTCGCGTTCGAGCTCGACCAGGTGATTGTCGCCGCGCCAGGAGCGTTCGGGGAGGTGATAGAGGAGGAAATCGAGGCACTCACGTCCGGCGCTTCCTGCGTCACCGTGGCGGTGGCGGAGCCGCTGCCGGAGTAGTTCCCCGTGGCGGTGGCGCTCACCGGGTAGTCGCCGACGGCCGGGCCGTAGGACAAGGCGCTCGTGTAGGTCGCTTCCGCATCACTGGGCGTGACCGCGGCCGTGAACGAGGCGCCCGTCCTCTGATTGGACAGATTGCCGAAACTGAACGTGACCGACTTCCGCGTAATGGTGAGCCGGCCGGCGACATAATCGAAGGTGTAGTTATTCGAGACGCCCCCGGCCGGCGTGACGTTGTAATCCCCGATGGGACTCGCGGCCGTTGCCGTCGTGCTCGCCGTCGGCTGCGTCGTCAGGTTCGCGGCGGATTCGCCGGCCACGAACCCGGAATAGGAAACCGAGAAGGACGGATTCGCCGCCTTGTACTCCCGGGAATGGCTGCTGCCGGTCACCCGGAGGGAGGCCTTGGCCACGGTCAGCGTGGCGGAGATCGGATCCACGCTGCTGAAGTTCCCGTCGGAGGACGTGAAGCGGCCGGTGAGCGTGTGCGTGCCGGCGCCGAGGATGGTCCCGGTCGGTTGATTGTACGTGACCGTGCCATTGACCGTGTGCGTCGTCCCGTTCGCCAGGACGAAGGTCGCGGTGGCGTTCAGCTGATTCGGGCCCAGCGGCGTCCCGTACGTGATCGGCTGCGGATTCCAGGTGATCGTCGGCGGGGCCTGGGTGATCGTGAGCGTGCCGGTGACCGGGAGGCCTGTGTAGGGCGATACCGGCGTCGCCGTTGCCGTGTACGTCCCGACATTCGTCGCACCCAGCGCCTTGTCCCCCGTCTGCGTGCCAACCGGCGATTGAAACGGCGAGGGTGACGCGGTGAGCGTGTACTGGCCGTCATTCAGGCTGGCGTCGATATGTAGGGGATGCTCCCCGCCGGAGTACGTGAAGGTGCGCGACTGGATCGTGAAACCGAGTTCGGTCAGCGTTGCCAGGAACGTTTTCGAGATCGACGTGTTGTCCGTCAGCGCAAGCGTCGCTGTGTTAGTGTTGCCGCTGAGCCCCGCCCCGCTCCAATCCCCTTGCGTGTGGTTGGAACCTGCCGTCGCCTCAAACGTGTACGTTCCGGTCGGAAGGGTGAAGGACTGTGTTACCGAACCGCTTCCGCTATTCGTGAGTGAACCATGCGTCGTCCCGCCCTGCTTAATTATGACCGTGCCCGCGCGGGTGATCGTAAGCGTCAGCGTCGCCGACGTTGGCGCCTGCACGTCGATCTGCGTGATCTTCTGCCAGCCGTTCACGCCCATGGGCCATCCTGGGCCGTCGCCGTTCCAGGTCGCGCGGAAGGAAAACGTCTCACCTGGCTGCACCGCATACTGGCCGCCGATCTGGAAAGGTGGGTTGTGCTGCCAATTCGAGTGAGCGTAGCTGTTCGCGTAGATCCGCAGGGTGGAACTCGTGTTGTTCTTGAACGTGTCGACCTTGACCTGCCACGTGCCGTCTTCCACCCCGGGTGCCCCCGCGTCAATGTACTGCGTCGTGGTGGAAACCAGCGTCAGCGGCGCATAGTTGTAATCGCCGGTCGAACCGTTGCCGACCTGTCCGAACGCTGAAACGGCAAAGGCCGCGACCATTGTCGCGGCCATCTGCCACCACTGGAATACACGCTTGTTCATGGTTGCTGCGGCTGAGGGGTAACGTCGAAAACTTCCACGATGCCCACGCCTTCACTCCCCTCGCCTTCGACGAGGGCGGTGTACGTGCCGGGCTCAAGATCCACGATCAGGGCCGCCTCCCGCTCATCGCTCGGGGCCAGCCACGCCAGCTCCGACTTCATCGGCTCGTTGCGCGGATCGGCCTTCCAGGCCCGGTTCTGCGCCAGGGTGGCGCCGGTGCCCTGGTCGACGATCTTCAAGGCGGTATCGGCCACCGGCCCGCTGACGCCGTGCTGCGCCAGCCCGGGGCCCTGCGTACGGATCGCGATCCGCCGCTTGCTGCCGTTCACCACGAACCCGGCGATCATCTGCTTTTCGTTCGCACCCACGTTGCCGCGGGTGGAGAGGTTGGCGATCGGGCTGACCGATTGGTTGTCGATGTTGAACGCCTCGACGATGCCGATGCCGTTGGCGCCGGTGGCGTCGCTCACGACCGCCGTGTACCGGCCGGGCCAGAGCGTCAGCACCATGCCGGCTTCATTGTCCGCGCCAGGGTTCACCTGCAGGCTTTGCAGGAGCCGCCAGTCCGGATGCGACTTCCAGCCGCTGTTCTCGCCGAGCAGCTGGCCGTCCTGGTCGTACACCTTGAGCTGGGTGCTGCCGGCGGGATGGGAGATTCCGTGCTTGGCGAGGCTGGGACCCTGCGAGCGGACGGCCACCCGGACCGGGAGCGTGCCACCAATGATGAAGCCGGCGATCATCTGGCGATCGCCGGCGCCAATCACCCCGCGGGTGGACAGGTTCACGAGCGGCGTCTGCGGCGTGTACCCCACCGGCACGATCTTCTGCGGATCGAACAGCCGGACGGTGTAATTGTAGTCCCGGTACTGCGTGATCAATCCCGTCACGGTGTCGCTGATCCCGATGTTCTTGATCGCGATCTCGACCGTCGTGCCATCCGGCACCTGACGCAGATTAAACGGCAGCGTGGCTTCGTCGAAGTGCCAGGTGAGGATGCCATCATTGAAGAACTGCTTCACCGGCGTTACGACCCCGTTGACCTTTGCCACGAGGGTTGCGTCGAGCCGGGGAAGGTTCGAGGCGACGGAATAGTGAGGGTTCGAAGCAGCGTTGTATGCCGCGATGTCCGTCTTGACCCGGAAGCTCCACCGGATTTCGCGGGTGAAGAGGTACGACGGCATGTAACCCGGCGCCGGCCACGCGACGAAATCCGTGTTGTCAGAATGGTCCGCGGCGCGCGGCTGGTACCAGGCACCCAACACGCCCACTGAATCTTTAACGGCGCCGAGTGTCCCTTTGCGGGTATTGTCGTGTAGCAACGTGGTACGGTGGCCGACGAGATTAGCGTTGTGCTCGCCACCATCATCAATGAAGGCATCGGCAAACCTGCTTGGGATGGCCGCAAGCTGTGACCGGCCAGCGTACCAGGCGGCTGTTTCGTTGTAGCCGATCCAGTCGGGCGTGACGAGGTGCGCAACCCGATCGTTCTGGTAGAAGATCAGCGAGGCGGCCTGGACGCCGGCGAGGTGCGTGGGGTCCTCGGTGATCGGCTGCGAGTAGTTCATCGCCCGATACGCATTGAGCTGGGCGTACTCGCGCACGCGGTACGCCTCGGAGATTTCGCCGGCGACAGGGTGATTCAAGGAACCCGTCCAACCGATGTCCGGGTACGGCTTCGCAAACACGTTCCAGTAGAAATCCACCATCTCCGCCCGGCTCGACGTATCCACCAGGTACGATCCATCGTACTCCGTCCACGCCAGCGCCCGGCTTTTCAGCTCCGGGTTCCGGTCGATGGCAGCCAGGGCCGGCAGAGTACCGGCCAACAGCAGCAGCAAAAACCGGATGAACCACCGGAGCATGTGGCCACCATGGTGCCATCATGTATGATGACAATCTTTTTCTACCGTATCGCATCCCGCCCTACCGCCGCTCGCCTGCAATTGTGCTCGCCTGCCCAGACCCGACTCCCGGTGGCGACAGGCCCCTCGCCTGAAGGAGCGCCAAGACCTCCTGTGGGGACAGACCCTCAAAGCGAATTCGTGTGGGGACAGGCCCTCCCGGTGGGACGGGCCTCTCAAATTTGCGATGGGGGGACAGGTCGCGTTTTGCGGGCCTAGAGAGGGACAGACACCGGCCCTCCAGAGGGACAGACACGGCTTCAAGGGGAAAAATCGCCGGAATTCCGGTATTCTAGGGGCTTTCCCGATGTGCGCATAAGGAGTTTACTCTAGCCATGTCCAGCATGCAGCCCATCGGCCTCGGCCGAAAGGATCTCGGCCTCTCCTCGGCCAATGTCCTCCCCTTGTTTGCCTGCCCCGGTGCCAAGGAAGTCACCATCCAGCACGCGGTGTTTCCTCATGGTAGCGGTTTCAGCGAGATGAAGGCCTGCCCCGCACGCGCCATCTGCGTGTGGTATGCCTCGCATGACTATGGCGGTGAGTTCGCCTTCAACGAGCAGCCACAGGACCGGTTGCTCGGGGGCAACTTCCAAGCCCGACCGTTCCGTTGCACACACTTCCAATCGCTCGACCGGAATGCAGGGCGGTCCCCCTGCACCAAGCCCTGTCGGTCAGGGAAGCGTTGCGCCCGGAAGTAGCGTCGTCCCTTGCGCGGGCGGCACGTTTTTAGCGTGGCCGCTCAACGCCGCGACCGTTTTGGTGGGGAGATGGGCTTCTTCGACCGTTTCACCGCCAAAAAGCCGACTCCTTCCACCGCAGCCCCCGCGCCTGTTGCCGCGCCTACCTTGAGTTCTCCCTCGGCGGCGCCGTTCGAGGCCCCGACCGGCGGAGGAACCGGGGCGTCGACCAAGGCCCGTCTGGCCACGGCGCGAGAAAGACTCGAGGCGAGGGACGTCGCGGGCGCGCTCGCCATTTACGAAGAGATCCTGGCTTCATCCGGCGACCGCGCTGACGTGCTCGTGACCATTTCCGGGGACCTTGGCGCGCACGGTTTCGTGGCCGAGATCATCGAGCTGGTCGCGCCGCGCTACGACGCGGAACGCCACGGGCCGGCGACCGGAATCAACCTCATCCAGGCGTACCTGGCGGTCCGGAATGCGGACGCCGCCCAACATATCCTGGACATCCTATTCGGTCTCAAACGGCCCGAACTCGAAGACCGACTCCACGGTTTCTCCAACGCGATCGCAGAGTTGCTACACCAGCCCGAGCAGACCTCGCCCGACGCCGGGACGGCGCAGGCCGCCGCGAAAGTCGGCCTGATCACTTTGAGCAAGCCGGTCTGGTTCTACGGCCTTGAACCGCTCGCCGATGAGATCCTGCCGCAAAAAAGTGGGAAATTGCGGCGTGTGGCATTCGGCCAGCTCGCCTTGCCCGGCACCACTGATGTCGCGGCCGCCATCGCCGCACCCGAAAACGAGCTTACCCGGCTTTCCCGCGCCCTGCCGGCCTGGCTGGCGGAAACCTTTGCCTTTTCCGACGGCTATGCGGCGTCTGCGGCCGTTGGCATCATCACTCCCCCGGAAGGGACGACACGCCACATGGTGTTCGCCACCGAATGGACGACCGAGAACCTCCGCCAGCTGGTCGACAGCAACCAGGGCGGGTTGGACTACATCGTCACCGGCGCGCTGACCGCAGTGCGCGGCGATTACGAGGTCGTGCTCCGGCTCTACGAGGTGAAGACGTTCCGCGAGCGAAAGAAGTTCTCCGTCCGCTGGACCCCCGCCACGGCCGACGCCGTGCTGGGGCAGCTGCACCTGGATCTGCGCCGTTTCATGGAATGGACCGCGCTGCCGACCGGCATGACGTACGAGCCCCCGACCTCCCCGACCGCCTGGCTGGCAACGCTTGGGGCGTCCGTCGCGCATTTCGTCGCGGACAAAGGCATCGTGCCGGCCGATCAGCTTGGCGCCTCGGCCACGGATGTCGCGCAGGCCGGCGAATATGCCGTCACGAGCGAGGCGGCCGCGCTGGCCTACCTGACGCTGGAGGCCCGCGCGCAACGCCTCGGCACACCGATCGAGGCCTCGCCGGCGCTGTTCGATTCCCCCTTGGTGCGGAGCGCAGCGGAGCTTGCGGGGTGAGGCCGGTTTCTGCTCTCTCGCCTTCCCCTCTTCCCCGCGACCGCGCCATGCACCAACAGACCTCTGACCTTCGGATCCGCGCGCATCGGCCGCTGATCGCCCCCGCCGTGCTGGAGGAGGAGCTGCCGTTGTCGGATGAAGGGTCTGAACTGGTCGCGAAAGCGCGCCGGGACGTGGCCGCAATTCTCACGGGCAAGGATGACCGCCTGCTGGTGGTGGTGGGCCCCTGCTCCATCCATGACCCGGACGCGGCGCTGGACTACGCCAAACAGCTGCGGCACGCGGCCGGCCTGCATCTCGGCGATCTGTACATCGTCATGCGGGTCTACTTCGAGAAACCCCGGACGGTGATCGGCTGGAAAGGCCTGATCAACGATCCGAGGCTCGACGGAACGTACCAGATCAACACCGGACTGCGGCTGGCCCGCAAACTGATGTGCGATGTGGTGAATCTCGGGCTGCCCGTCGGGACGGAGTTTCTCGATACCACGCTGGGGCAGTATTACGCCGACCTCGTTTCCTGGGCCGCGATCGGCGCACGCACCGTGGAAAGCCAGGTGCACCGCGAACTCGCTTCCGGGCTCTCGATGCCGGTCGGGTTCAAGAATCGGACGGATGGCGATGTCCGGGTGGCCATCGACGCCATCCGGTCCGCCCGCCATCCCCACTGGTTTCCTTCGCTGACCCGGGAAGGGGCGCCCGCCGTGCTTGGCACCGCCGGCAACGAACACGGCCACCTCGTCCTGCGCGGGGGGACCGCCGGCCCCAATTATGCGGCCGCCGACGTCGCGGCCGCGGAAGCCCTGCTCCGCGAGCACGACCTCCCGCCCTACCTGATGGTCGACTGCAGCCATGCCAACAGTGGAAAGAACCCCGCACGACAGCCGGCGGTGGCCCGGGAACTGGCGGCCCGGATTGCAGCCGGGGAGCGGGGAATCTCGGCGGTGATGCTCGAGAGCAACCTGCTGTCGGGAGCGCAGGACTTTCGAGCGCGCCCGCTCGTGTACGGCCGCAGCATCACGGACGGCTGTCTCGCCTGGGAAGACACACTGCCCGTGTTGGCGACCCTCGCGGATGCGGTGCGGACCCGCCGCAAGGTGGGTTAACCGCACGGCTGGGCTGCTCCATCGCGGAGTGCCCGCCTCGTGCCCCCGCGCGGGAAGTTCGCTCCGGGAGCGATACCGCGCGCAAGAGGTCCAGCACCAAAACCACCGGAATTCCGGTAGTTTGCCGGCTTCAGCTGTGGTGTCACTCCGATCAGGCTGACCGCATGTCGTCGGTCAGCAGCTCGCGCGCGCGTCACACCCCCGCCGCGAAATCGAACATCACCCCCATGTTTGTGTGCCCCGGACTCCTGTTGGAGCCGCTGGGCTACGCCTCAATCATCCTGGGGGACGCCCTGGAGCACGCGCTGCAATGTCCCCGCCGCACCCAGTGTGCCTGGTTTGCGGGACACGACCTGGGCGGCGACGTCGAGTTTTCCGACTTTCCACCGGCGGCCCAGATTCTGCCGGTCTTTCCCGACGGCGCGGATTCGCCGTGCAGCCATTTTCAGCGTTACCACGGCCACTCGGTCGTCCGGATTGATGACCCGGACACCGAGTGGTCACTTAACGTCGACCTGAGCGAGCTGCCCCGGCTGCCGGCGCATCGCTAGGTCCCCTCGCTGTCCCGATGGCGGGCCGCCATTCGGACGGCCTCCGCATCGACCACGGCGCGGCCCCGTCCCTCAGCGCGCAACCGAGGCAAGACCCTGAACCGCAGATGCGCGACTTCCTCGAGTTGGAAGGCGTTTTCAGCGGCCGCGAGTCTGGCCTCCGCCACGGCGAATTCCGGGGAATCCACCTCTGAGGTCTGCTGCAACCGGATCAGCGCGCAGGCTTCATCCAAGAGATCCACGGCACAATCCGGCAGCTTGCGTCCTCCCCGGCGCGGGTACTCGGCCGCCGCAGCCAGCGCCGCGCCGTCGATCCTCACGCCGTGGTGCGATTCGAACCGGCACTTGAGCGTCGCCAGCATCGACACCGTCTGCTCCGGGGACGGCTCCCGCACCACGACGGGTTGAAATCGCCGTTCGAGCGCGGGATCGGTGGCCACGAAATCCGCCCATTCGCGGGGAGTCGTGGCACCGATGCACGGAAGGGTCCCGCGGGCCAGCAGCGGCTTGAGCAAATTGGCCGCATCCAAGCCACCCTCGCTTCGCCCGGCCTTGCCCAGCAGATGTACCTCGTCGATGAAAAGAATGCGCAGGGCCCCGGGCTCCCGGAGTTCCTGGACCAGGTCGCGCAAGCGCTGTTCGAAGTCGCCGCGATAGCTGGTGCCCGCCAGCAGCCGGCCAAGGTCGAGGGAGAACAACCGGTACTGGGCCAGGCCGGCAGGCACCTCCCCGAGAGCCATCCGCGTCGCCAGACCCTCCACGATCGCGGTCTTCCCCACGCCGGGGTCGCCGAGCAGGACAGGATTGTTCTTGGTTTTGCGCGACAGGATCCGGAGCACGCGGCCGATCTCCCGCTCGCGACCATATACCGGGTCGAGACGCTCCGCGGCCGCTTCCGCGGTCAGGTCCACCCCCACGTCTTCGAGTGCAAACGCCACGGCGGGGTTACTTGGGAAATACGCCCGTGCCGGCGTCCGGCGGCCGCAGGGCCACCACCGGTAGCTCGACTGGATCCGGGTCGTCCACAATGCGGGCGACGATATAGGCGACGAGATTCCGCTGATGGATCTCCCGGGACTTCGATTTGAACAGGTACCCGAAACCCGGGACATCGCCGGCCAGGGGCACCTTTTTGACCGTCTCGTTTTCGCCGATCCCCGACAGCCCCCCGAACGCCAGCGCGTGGTTGTCGTCCACATAAGTCGTGTACTCGTATTTTTGTGACGTCACGACGGGGATGTTGATCGCATTCACCTGGCGGAATCCTTTCAGCGCGCCGACTTCGATGCGCACCACCAGCCGGATTCGCGGCTTCGACCCCGGGCCACCTTCGAAGATCGTGGGCACGATATTCACCGAAGTGCCGATGCGTCGGATGGCGACATTGGTCGTGCTGGATCCCAGTCCCCCCGCCGGCATCCCCGGGTAGAGACTATTCGAGGAAACGAACGGCTCCTCGTCCCCGATCGAGAAATACACCTCGAACATGGTAAACGCATCCCGGCGCCTGGCGGCGGGGCGTGAACGATCTGGCTGGCGACGTAGTTTCTTTTTCATGACTCGGACGCATCGGTTGAGCGACGCGGCAGAGTGGTAAAGATCTCTTGACGCAGTCAACCTCCAACACGGTATTACGTCATATTTCTTATTTATGTCCGTTAAATCGTATAAACACGTAGGACCTGCTCCCGCCGGCATCAACCGGTCGCGGGACCCCTTCCGCCCGCCCGCAAACCGGTTTTTTCTCGCCGTCCGTCGGAGAGGCGCATGGCTTGGACGGACTCAATCCATGACCGCCGCCCCCCCTCCCCGCCCTCCCGTCCCGGCGCGTCCCATCGCCTGGATCCTTGCGCTGGGCGGCGTCGCCGCGGCGGGGTGGTTCGGTGTGCAGGCCGCGACCGCCCGGGCGCAAACTCAGGCGCTGCGCGACCAGCTGGCGCTGGCGGAGGTCGCGCTCAAATCGGCGGAAAGCCAGTTGGAGGCCGAGCGGGTGATCAGCGCCAGGCTCGCGGAGCAGTTGGCGGGTGCCAAACGCTGACCGGTCGGCAGCCAGAGCCACCCCCGGGACGCGGGCGCCACCGCAATCCTTAGCGGTCGGCCACGGAGCCGGCGTAGAGGTTGAAACGGGTGGCGGGGTCGCCGTCCGTCTCGGCCCGCAGGAAGCCGACCAGGGTCTGCCCGGCCTCCGCCGCCAGGGCGATGGCGGCGCTGGTGGGGGCCGAAATGGCGGCAAGGCAAGGGACGCCGGCGGCCAGCGCCTTCTGCACGATCTCAAAGGAGACGCGGCCGCTGACGAGCAGGATGCAGCCGACCGACGCCCCCGCGGCGGCGGGATAAGGAGCCCCCGGCTCGCGTTGGGAGAGGGAACCGGCGAGGAAGGCGTGGCCGAGCACCTTGTCGACGGCGTTGTGGCGGCCGACGTCCTCGCGCGCGACGAGGAGCGTGCCGTCGGCGGTGAAGAGCGCGGCCCCTTGCACGCCGCCGGTGCGGGAGAACCCCGCTTGCTGCTCCGCGAGAGCCGCCGGGAGCCGGGCGAGGACGGCGGCGCGCGGGGCGAAGGATGCCGCCAGGGGGGCGTAGCGCGTGCGAATTGCGTCGATGCTGGCCTTGCTGCAGATGCCGCAACTCGAAGCGCTGAAGACGTGACGCGTGAGCCGCTCGAGGTCGACCGCGAGTCCGGGTGCGAGAACGGCCTCGATGATGTTGTCGCGCGGCGTGCCGTCCAACGGACGGCAATACACCAGGTCCAGCAGGTCGTCCCGACGCTGGAGGACGCCTTCCGTGAGCAGGAAGCCGGTGGCGAGTTCCCGATCGTGTCCGGGCGTGCGCATCACCACCGCCAGGGCCTGCCCCGCGACCCGGATTTCCAGCGGCTCTTCCGTGGCAACCAGATCCTCGCAGATCTGCCTGCCCGCCGAATTGATGCGGGTGATGGTCGTGGTCTGCAAGGGGTTGGGAGGACGCACGGACGCAAGAAAGCACTTCGGACTGGCGTCGCCACGCATTTCGTTAACGTGTACACATGCACACGTCCCCCGATCGTCTCGCCGGCGCCCCCCGGTACGCCCAGACCCCAGGAACCTCGGCGGGGTCCGTGGGGCGCGGGGCGACCTGCAACCCGCCCAATCGGTTCGAGGCGCTGCACGTCGAGGCCGATCCGGACTGCCCGCCCGAGGAGCAGCCGAACCCGAAGACCCAGTTTTTCTACGATGCCACGGAGTCGATTCTCGCCAAGAACGACAGTCCCGACGTCGGTTTCACCTACAGCATCAACAGCTACCGCGGCTGCGAACACGGCTGCTCGTATTGCTTCGCCCGTCCGTTTCACGAATACCTCGGCTGGAGCAGCGGACTGGATTTCGAAACCAAGATCCTCGTGAAGCTCCGCGCCCCCGAGCTGCTGCGGGCCGAGTTGACGGCGAAACGGTGGCGGCCGGAGCCGCTCGCCATGAGCGGTGTCACCGACTGCTACCAGCCCGCCGAGCGGCAGTTCAAACTTACGCGGGGCTGCCTGCAGGTTTGCGCCGAGCTGCGTCACCCCATCGGGCTGATCACGAAAAATGCGCTCGTGACCCGCGACCTCGACGTGCTGCAGGAGCTCGCGCGGTACAACTGCGTGGCCGTGCACCTTTCGGTCACCACGCTCGATCCTGATCTCTCGGGGCGGATGGAACCGAGGGCGTCGCGGCCGCAGGCGCGACTGCGCGCGATCCGTGAGCTCACCGCGGCCGGGATTCCCGTCGGCGTGATGGTCGCGCCGACGATCCCGGGGCTGACCGACCACGAATTGCCGGAGATTCTCGAGGCGTGCGCCGAGGCCGGGGCGAAGCGCGCCGGCTACATCCTGCTGCGGCTGCCCCACGGGGTGAAGGACGTCTTCACGGGCTGGCTGGACGCACACGAGCCCGGCAAAAAGGCGCGGATCCTCGACCGGCTGCGGGAGCTGCGCGGGGGCAAGCTGTACGACAGCCGCTGGGGCACGCGCGCGACCGGCGAAGGAATCTTTGCCGAACAGACGAAGCAGCTGTTCGAGATCTCCTGCCGGCGCGTCGGTCTGAACCAGGAGCGTTTCGAGCTCAGCACGGAGCACTTTCGCAAACCGGGCGAGCAGTTGAGCCTGGGGCTGTAGGCCGGACGCCATCGCCCGCGGACCGCATCAAGGGCGGTCGGGGGTGCGCAACAAAGGCTCCAGCCGTTGCTTCTGGCCCTGCAGTGCCGGTTCGGTCACGCGATCCATGCGCAGTTTCGCCTCGGTGAGCTTGCCCTGCTTGATCAGCACGTTCGCCTGGTGCAGGCGCATCGTCTGCTTCTCCAGTTCCGTTTCGCCGCGCGCTTCCAAGGTCATCCACGCCTCGAGGGCGGCGTTCCAGTCCGGGTTCGCCAGCTCGTAATACGATTCGGCAAATCGATAGGCGTACTCAAAGCGGTCGGGCGCCAGCTCCGTCGCCTGCTTGAACGCGCCATGCATCGAATGGTCGAGCGAGTCGCGGGTCCACTCACCGCTTTTCAGGAAGGCGTCGCGTCCCAACGCGAGCAGGTTGCCGAGCTGGAAATGGTAAAGCGGCTCCCGCGGCTCGAGCTTGATCGCGGCCAGGTAATATTTCGCCGCATCGATTGGCTTGCCAGACTCGGCGAGGTGATTGCCGATCTGGTTTTTCACCAGCGGGATCTCCGGGTCGAGCTGGTTGGCTTTCAGCAGCATGGCCAGCGATTCGCGATCCATCCCCACTTTTTGCAGGAAGTAACCGTAAGCGGCGAAACCCGCGGCAAACCGGGGATTCTGCGCCGTGAGCCGGTCGTATTCATGGACGATCGACTGCGCCTGCGTCCGGAGCGCCTCCGGATCCAGGCTGTCGCCCTGTTTTTCGGCGTCCTCCAGCAGCTGTTTCTGCTTTTCCACGATTTGCCGCAGGGTCCGTTCCGGGAGCGATTCGGATTGGGCGGCGGGCAGGTCGAGCGGGGCGAGGGCCAGCAGCAAGGTCAGGAGAACGCGCTTCATGAAGGGTCGGTGCGACACGCCAGGGAGGTGAAAGTGACAGGTAAAATGAGTGGGGACGGGCGCAACCGGCAATCCCTTCCCACAACCTCGCACCCAGGAGCAGGGCCGCAGCACGCCTCCGTTGGTCAAGGGGCCGTGGCCGGCGGGACGGCGACTTTTGCCTGGAACGGCACGGCCGGCAATCCAGAGGCGCCGTACAGGTTCGCTTCCGGGAAATTGCGCCACGCGTAGCGCACCGCCACCGGTTCCCTGACCTGCGGCGCGGTCACGATGAGGGCGTCGCGTTCGATCCGCGCGCTGGCCGCGTAAAATACCCCGTCGGCGCCGGCGACTTCGACCGATTGCGGCGGCTTGAGCCGGGCGACGAGCGCGCCGGCGGCCTCCGCAAAGCGCACCCGCAATGACGCCCCCTCGCGGGTCGCCGCGGCAAAGGTCGGTCCGGTGT
Source organism: Verrucomicrobiota bacterium (assembly GCA_023457715.1). GTDB lineage: Bacteria > Verrucomicrobiota > Verrucomicrobiia > Opitutales > Opitutaceae > ER46. The sequence goes on along the minus strand of JAEWKR010000017.1, from coordinate 23,861 downwards.
CGTCCACCACGAGGTCGTAAACCCGGCGTTTCGCGAGCAACGCCAGCCGGCGGCCGACCTCCTGCTTGTTCCGCGGATGAATGTCGCGCGGGTCGCCGAGGTCGATCGCCACGGCCTGGCCGGTGTTGGGGACGGCCAGGGTTGCCGTCTGCGCGTCACGCAACCGGGCCCAGCTCGTCTCGCTCGGATCCTGCGGTCGAAAGCCGGCGAGGTTCACCCAAAAGAAAGGCAGTTCGCCCTGCCCCAAGTGCTGCCGCCAGCCCGCAATGAGCGCCGGGAACAGCCGGGCGTACTCGTCCGGGCGGCCGGTGTTGCTTTCACCCTGATACCAGAGAATGCCGCGAATCGCGTAGGGGATCAGCGGGTTGATCATCGCGTTGTACAACCCGCTTGGCGCCCAGGGGTGGTCCGGCCCGCCGAGCGGAGCGCGCGGCCGCGGATTCTGCTGCAGCCATTGCTGGTACAGCTTTTCGCCCTTGGCTTGGGCGGCGGTGTCCGCCGTCTTCCATGTCGCCAGGTTGGCGGCGAACTCCGCGCTGGCCACGGGGAAGGCCTCCTCGGCCGCGCGCCAGCGCTCGCCGACGACCGCGAAGGCCGGGTCGCCGGCCAGGGTCATGGGACTCATCCACGCCTCGATGGGTGTGCCGCCCCACGTGCTGCGGATCAGCCCAACCGGCACGCCCAGCCGTTCGTGGATGTCGCGCGCAAAGGCGTAGGCGACCGCGCTGAAATCGCCCGCGTGCTCGGGCAGCGCCGGTTTCCACCCCGAGGTACCGGCCTCGTCTTCCGGCTGCGCCGAGGTCCGGTGGGTGATCGCGAGGTGTCGGATCAATGGATACCGGGCGGCGGCGATCTCGCGCGCGGCGTCGGCCGAGTCCGCCACCCGCCACTCCATGTTCGACTGGCCGGAGCAGAGCCAGACCTCGCCCACGAGGAGATCGCGGACGCTCGCGCTGCCGCTCTTCGCCGTCGCCACCAGTTCCTGCCCGGTCGTGGACGCGCCGACCGCGTCCAGCATGGCCATCCAGCGACCCTCCCGGGTCGTCGCGGCGTAGCGGGTCTGCCCCGCAAAGCTGACCTTCACCGTCTCCCCGGGTTCGGCCTTGCCCCAGATGGCGAGCGGTCGGTCGGCCTGCAGCACCGCCCCGTCGGTGAACAACGGCGCCAGCCGCACCTCCGCCCGGGACAGCGGTGCGAAGAGCGCCAGCAAAACCAGTGCGCGAGCACCGCGACAGAGAGACGTCCGAGCCAGGTCCACCATGCCGCGGACTCTGCGCGGGAAAGGCGACCGCGCAAGGCAGACCCGCGCGGCGGGACCTCAGATCTCCTCGAGCGGCACGTCTGGATCGTCGGGCTCAAGCTGCGTTTCGCCGGCATCCTCCGAGGCCGGTTCCCGGGCCGGAATGCCGACGCGGTCCCCTCCGGCCAGCGCAATCAGATCCTGGCGGGAAAGCGCGGTGCGAATCACCTCCGGTTCCACGGCCGCGGGGGCCGCGCCCGCCCCGGTCGCCGGCGCCGGGTCCCGGCTCTTTTCGGCGGGCCCCCGCCGCAAAAAAGCGAACACGTCAGCCGCCATCCGCGCGCCGAAGCCATCCACCTCGGCGATCTCCTCCACCGTCGCGGTCCGCAGCCGGTCGATGCTGCCGAAATGGGCGAGCAGCGCCGTCTTTCGCTTCGTCCCCAGGCCGTCCATGTCGTCGAGCACGCTCTCGCGGATTTTCTGCGAGCGCAGCTTCGCGTTGTACGTGTTGGCAAACCGGTGCGCCTCGTCGCGCAGGCGCTGGAGCAGGTTGAGGCCGGGATGATTCAACGGCAGGTTCAGCGGCGGACGCTCGTCGGGGAAGATGATCGTCTCGTGCTGCTTCGCCAGACCGATCAACGCCGGCGGGGACAGGCCGAGCGCGACAAAAGCCTTGAGCGCCGCGCTGATCTGGCCCCGGCCGCCGTCGATCACGATCAGATCCGGCAGCGGCCGGCCTTCCTCGGACAACCGCCGGTACCGGCGACCGACCACTTCCTCCATGGCGCGGAAGTCATCGTTGCCGATGAAGCTTTTGATCTGAAAACGCCGGTAGTTGTTCTTGTCCGGCCGCCCGCCCGCGAAATGCACCATCGAGGCCACGACGAACGTGCCCGAAATATGGGAGATGTCGAAGCACTCCATGGTGTGCGGCGCCTGCGGCAGCTGGAGCGCGCGCTGCAGAAGCTCGAGCGCCTCCTCATCCACCGCGATCCGCGTCGGGTCGTGCCGCTCGAACCGCCGCGTCTTGCGCAGCGTCTGTTCGAGCGCGAAGACCACGTCGCGCAGCTCGGCGGCCTTTTCGAATTCGTGGCGCCCCGCCGCCGCCGTCATCTCATTCCGCAGGGTCTCCAGCCATTCGCGCGACTTGCCTTCGAGGAAGGCGCACGCGTCGTCCACCCGCCGCCGATACGCCTCCGGCGTGACGACGTTTTCGGTTCCGTAAAGCTCCTCCCGCACGTCGTCGTACAGCTGCCAGGTGCCGTCCGGCCGCCGCTGGGGGTTGCTGTCGCCGAGCAGGATGCCGAACTGCCGCCGCATTTGGGCGAGCGTCTTGCGCAGCAGCCCGCTGTGGGCAAACGGCCCGAAGTAGCGCGAGCGGTCCTCCTTCCTGAGCCGGGTGAGCCGGAAGCGCGGCAGCTCCTCGGTCAGATCGACGCGCACGAGAAGGAAGCGCTTGTCGTCCACGAAATCCGTATTGTAGCGCGGCTTCCACTGCTTGATCAGCTTGCCCTCCAGCAGCAACGCCTCGGGCTCGGACTTCACCTCGATCGTCTCGACGTCGGTGATCAGATCGATCAGCGCCCGGATCTTCGGCTGGTCGACCGTCGCGGCGCGGCCCCGCTGGAAGTAGGACGACACCCGCTTCTTCAAGCTGCGGGCCTTGCCGACATAAATGATGCGGCCCAGCCGGTCCTTCATCAGGTAGACGCCCGGCTTGTCCGGCAGCTGCCGAACTTTTTCTTTGAGCGTGAGGGGAGCCGAGTCGTTCATCAGGAGGCCGCGAGGGATACGGGCAAACCGTAAGATCGTCGCTGGCGTTTTGCCAGATTCCGCCTAATTTCCGGCCTCGCAAGTATGGTTTCAGCTGACAACGCCGACGGCCCGGCTTCGGGCACTCCGGCTCAATCTCCTCGCTACGAACTGCTCACGTCCGGCGATGAATTGTTGCTCGGGCTGACCGCGAACAGCCACCTGACTTTCATCGGCCAGCAGCTCGGCCGGCGCGGGGCACTGCTGGCGCGCCAGGTGACGCTGACGGACGCGGCGGACGCCATTGCCGCCCAGTTCCGCGAAAGCTGGGCGCGCTCGGACGTGGTCATCACCACGGGGGGACTCGGCCCCACCTGTGACGACCGCACGCGCGAGGCGCTGGCGGGTGTGCTGGGGCAGAAGCTGGTGTTCGTGCCCGAGATCGTGAAGGCGATCGAGGAACGTTTCGCCAAGTTCGGCCGCAAGATGACGGAGAACAACCTGAAGCAGGCGTACGTGTTCGAGCGCGGCGAGTACCTCCCGAACGCCAACGGCACGGCGCCGGGGCTGTGGGTGGAGCAGGACGGCAAGCTGCTGATCATGCTGCCCGGTCCGCCCAACGAACTGCAGCCGATGTTTCTCGATCAGGTGGTGCCGCGGCTGGTCGCGCGCCGGTACCTGGCGGAGCGCGAGGCGTACGTCCAGATTCGCACCGCGGGCGTCGGGGAGTCCGCGCTCGAGACGCGCCTGCAGCCGATCCTCGCCCGGCCGGGCGACCAGCTCAGCGTCGCTTTCTGCGCCCACCTCGGCTCCGTCGACTGCCGGCTCAGCTCGCCCTCCGGCGCGCTGGATCGCGCCGCGCTCGAACGCATCGCCGCCGAATGCGTCGCGCTGCTCGGCGACGACTTCGTGTGCTACGGGCACGACAACCTCGCCCGGGTCTGCGCGGAGCTCCTGCGCGCGCAGGACAAGCGTATCGCCGTGGTGGAGACAGCCACGGGCGGGCTGCTCGCGCAGGCGTTCACGGAGACGAGCGGCGCCTGCAAGTTCTTCGCCGGCGGCATCGTCTGCTGCACGAACGACGCGAAGATGCTGCTGCTCGACGTGCCGGAGTGCCTCTTGACGCAGCACGGCGCGGCCAGCGACGAGGCGGCGGTGGCGATGGCCACCGGCGCCGCGGAAAACCTCGGCGCCGACTACGCGATCGCCGTCACCGGCTTTGCGGGCGCGTCCACCCCCTGCACGGGGATGGAAAAGGGCACCGTCTTCGTGGCCCTCTTCTCGCCCTGCGGCGTCTGGTCCAAGCAGCTCAGCTATCCCGGGACCCGCGCCACGCTGAAGGTCCGGGCCGTGAATGCGGCCTTGGACTGGCTGCGCCGCGAGCTTCTGCGCGCCCAACGCGGCGCCGTGACGCCCTCCGTTCGCCGCGGCGTGATGCAGTGAAGGGAAAGCGAGGGTGAACGAAAGGGGGCGCATTCCGCCCTCACTTTCACTCTCACTTTCACTTTCACTTTCACTTTCACTCTCCCTTTGCCTTCCCCCTTCCCTCCTGGCGCGACACGTCCGCGTCGCATTGCGGTGAGCCGCGTGCGAGGTCGCGACAGATCCGCGGGCGCTGCTCGTAGATCGAGCAGAGGAAATCCCGCCGGCCGTCGGCGGTCGTATTGACGACCAGGGCCGCGCAATGGCCGGCCGTCATCTTCATGTACGCGCGATGCCCGATGAAATGAGCCCATCGCTCCGCGTCGGGCCCCAGCTGCGTCCAGTCGTCACCCGTGACGACAACGTAACGCTCCGCCTGTGAAAAGCAGCAGGCGCCGCACTGCCGGCAGTCGGCGGGGGTGGTCATGGGACGAGGCGTTCAGCATCAGGCGATAGGCGGTAGGCGCCAAGTCCGGAGAAATGGCCGCAAGCAGGCTCAAAAGGCCCAGAGCGGCTACGCCGCAACCAAATCAAACCCATTGAACCACAGATGAACCCAGATGGACACGGATCCAGGCCGGTCTTTTTCCAAATCTGAGTCCATCGGTGTTCATCTGTGGTTGAGAGGATTGGGAGGAGCCCAACCCGCCACCAGCGCGGAATTCTTGCGCCTGCGGCGCTTTTTTGCGGCTAACTGGCTTGGCGCCTAAAGCGTATCGCCACAGCTTATCGCATTCTCCATGTCGCCCTACGAACGCGCTCGTGCCCTGATCGATGAAGCCCACGCCGCGGATCCGAACCGCGCGGCGGATGGACGCCCCGCCGAACTGGTGTACGGCGAGCGGGTGGAGGGCTGGGTCGCCCGGCTCGTGACCGACGCGTCGCCCGCACTGCGGCTGGCGGCCAGGGCGCAGCACCTGGAGCGCTGGCGCGTGCCCCGCTCCAGCTACCCCATGGACAAGGTGGGTTATCACACCTGGCGCCGTTCGCTCTACACGAAGCAGGCGGAACGCGCGCGCGAACTGCTGCTCACGGCGGGAGTGAGCGAGGCCGAGGCGGCGGACGTGGCCACGTGGGTTTCGAAGACCGGGCTGAAGACCAATCCGGGGACCCAGGCCCTGGAGGACGCGGCGTGTCTCGTGTTTTTGGAAAACGAGATTGGCACGTTCGCGGCGCAGCATGCGGAGTATCCGCGCGAGAAGTTCATCGATATCCTGCGCAAGACCTGGCGGAAGATGTCGCCGCAGGCGCAGGCGTTCGCACTGGCCCTCGACCTGCCGCCGGCGATCGCGTCGTTGGTCCGCGACGCGGTCGGCGGCAACGCGACGCCATGAGGAACGAACTCAGCCTGGGCCGCACAGCACACGGAGCTCCGACCCAGAGATCACGGGTCCCGGTCCGTAAGTCGGTGCTTCAGCCCGCCATCGTGACTCGAGCCACGCCATGAAACGCTGGATGAAGTTCGGCTTCGGCTTCGCGGCAGGGCTGGTCGTCGCGGTGCAGTTCGTTCGACCCGCGCGCAACGTCGCCCCGACGCCGACGTCGAAGGACGATTTCGTCGTGGCGTTTTCGCCGCCCCCGCCCGTGCGCGAGGTGCTCCGGCAGGCCTGTTACGACTGTCACTCGAACCACACGCGGTATCCGTGGTACACGCACGTGCAGCCGCTCGGCTGGTGGCTGGCCTCCCATGTGAACGACGGGAAGGAGGAGCTGAACCTGTCCGAATTCGGCTCCTATCCCCGGAAGCTGCAGCTGCGAAAACTGAACCAGATCAGTGAGACCGTGAACAATCGCGAGATGCCCCTGCCCTCCTACACCTGGGCCCACCCGGAGGCGCGGTTGACCGACGCCCAGGTCGCAGCGGTGACGGAGTGGGTGGACGGGTTGTACGACGAACTGGATACGGAGTGATTCGCCGCCTCGGCGTGGCCGCGGGAGCCTCGGCCCTTACGGTGAGGCCGGGACCGTTTTGCCCTCCGCGTTCAGCTGGCGGGCCGCGGCGGCCAGTTTCCTTACGGTGGCAGAGGGTTCGCCCTTGGTGACGAGCAGCAACGGGGCGCTGAAGACCACATCGGTTTGCAGCACGCTCGTCTGCCCGCGGGGATGAGCCGCGTTGATCAGGCCGATGGCGTAAGGGTCCTGGGCGACAATCACGGCAATCTGGCTCGCATTCGAAACCGGACGGGAGGAGGCCACGAGCGGCCGGCCATGCAGCACCCGCTCCAGCAAGGCGCCGCCGGTGCCGAGGACGATCACGTGCAGGGGCGCCTCGGGTCCGCCGAGGTCCTTCCAGTTGGAAATCTCACCGCTGAGCACGGCGCCGAGCTGTTCTCCGGTGAGGGAGCGCACCGGGTTGCGGGGATTGACGATGAAAACAAGGGACGTGTCACCCAGCGACTCCACCCGCAGTTGGGCGGGGTCGACGCGGCCCGGGTTTCTGGCGTTCACGCTCTGCACCGCTTCCGTGAGCGGCAGGGAGATCATGGCCACGTCCGCCGAGCCCACCGCCAGGCTGGCCAGGCCCGTGGCCGAACCGCTGCCCGTGAGCTGCAGCGGGCAGCCGACGGCCTGCTCAAGCGCGGGGAGATGCGGCTCGAGGAGTGCTTTGACGGTCGACGAACCGGCGAGCCTGAGCGTTTCGCCCTGCAGCGAAACGGCCAGACACGCGACCAGGGGGAACCAGAAGCGCATAGTGAGGGGGGGTAATCCCCCATAACGGCGCAATCCGGCCGGAGCTTGACCGGGATTGCAGAAAAGCGAGATCTGCCGTCCATGGACCGCGGGCGGCCCGCCCGCATTGCGCCCGCCAATCACGGGAAACCCTGGCGGCTTGCTCAACTAGGTCCGCGGGAAGAGGCTTCGGCCCTGTGATTCCGCAAGGCACCTTTACGCTTCCGATCTGGTTCGATCTCGGCGCGACATTCGCGTTCGGGCTCACCGGGGCGCTCCCTGTGATCACAGGAGCTCCGCTCCACGTGAACGGATTGCGTCGCTGACCCCAAGCATCCTCGCTAAACCAGCCCGGCTTGCCATCCCGCCGTCGACGCACCCACAGACGCTTCCAAGATCGGCGCATCGCAGGACCATCAGACCACGGCGGCCTCCGGGGCTTTCAGGGCGGCGTAGAGCGAGGCGTAGCGGAACGAGTCGTGATTCTGCACGGCGTGGTTGCACATGGCTTTGAGTTCCGCGTCGGGCAGGGCGTAGTCGGCCAGACGGAAAAACCAGCCGGGGTTGATGGAAAGGCGACCTGCTCCATCGAACACGTGCGCGATGCCGAAATGCTTGAACTCCCAAGACCCCACCTGCGGAGGCGGGAGTTGAGGCACGATGTCCCGATGATTGACGGCCCGCGTGTAACGGCCACCAAACAAACGCGTGGCCCACGTGGCAAAAGCGGCGTTGCCGACGCGGGGTTGGCCGAACGTGTGGAGGCCGCCGAAGCGCTGGGCGTTTCCACTGTCCGCCGCGAGGAAGCGCGCGGCGGCCAACACCGCCAAGGCACCCCCGAGGCTGTGACCGGTGAAATAGACCGGCAGCTTCGAATCGTTCCCCTCTACGGCGGTGGCTTTCTGGAGATCCTCCCAGATCACCTCGAGCGCGGTGGCAAACCCGCGATGTACCTTGATCCGATCGGGATCAGGGGACCAACCCAGCGACGCAGGCTTAAACCGCACGTCCGTGGCGATGTCGTGGAGCACCTTCGGCTCGGTACCGCGGCACGCGACAATGAGTTGGAGCGAGGTTTGGATGACGAAAATTTGCGTGTCGACGGGGATGAAATCGGCATTGGCCGGATCCTCCGGCGAGGGTTCGTCGAATCGTACCACGGCCTGGCGGTCAATGAAGGTGACCTTCGCGCCCTCTGCCATCGACTTTCGAATGAGCACTTCGAACTCCGCCGGCGCGGCATAGCACTGCTGCGCCTGACGGGCGAGGACGCCCAGCTGGGCGATGGATTCTGGCGGAAGCAGCAAGCCGTGCAGCGGCTCCCCCGCCGACAGCGCTCCCAGGCTGGCACCCAATTCGCCGACGGTGGCCGGGCGCGGCATCGGCTTGTCGCCGGGCGGTTCCTCGTCCTTTCCGGTGACCACTTTGCGCAGCCTCACCAGCTTGTTCAGCAGGTCGTACCAGAAGGGGGCGCCGAGAGAGACCGCCAACGCGGTGATCAAAAGGCCCAGGACCTTCAGAAAACCGGCCCAAAGCGTCAGGCCCCCTGGCGCAAAGATGGGATCGGTTTGCCATCCGCCCGTGATGCCTTCGATGACCCGGATGCGGTCCAGGGTGGTTTCGCGCGAGAGATCGCCGCTCTTCAGATCCAGTTCGGCGGAGTGAACCAACTGGTTCCGCAGATCCGAGTTATTGACCAACCGATTCACAATCCGCGTCGAGTCGCCGTTGGTGCCACAGGCCAACCCAAAGCCGATGGCAAATAACCAATAGCTGATCCAACGGCGGTACCGCCCCTTGATGCGGTCATTCACCCGATCGAAATGGGTGGCGACACACTTCAGCGTTCGCTCCCGGTCTCCGCCTGCCGCGATCACGTGAGGACGGAGCGCACGGTACGCATCGTCCAAATCGGTTTTTGGAATTTTGATTTCCTCTCCGAACTTGACCGTGCCGCCAGAGGACCGCGCCCCCGAAGCCTCTTTGGGGATGCGAGCATCCGGCCAGATCCTCGATTCGGAAGAGAAGACCATGCCCAGGTCACCCACCTCGGCGATCGGCATGCCGATGACCGTTTCCACGTAGGCCTGCGCAAACACGTCGGAAGGAATGTGGGACGGCAGCGATTTCTTCTCGTCGGCGCCCACCTTGGTCGACTCGAACAGGCCATAGATCAAGGGATGCAGATACAACGCGTTGTTGAACGCATCGCCACCGTTGGTCGTGGCGTCCACCGCAGAGCGGAGCATCCGCCCCCGCTGGCGCGTCCACGCCGAGATCATCTCGACCAAGGCCGAGGCGACCAGACTCATGAACAGAAAATAGATGACCAGGCCGATAACGACGTCGAGGGTCTGCATGGCGGGGGTGTTGCCGGGGTTGCGTTGAACGGGAGGGTTCCGTTCCGACGAGACGAGGTAACGCCGAAACGGAAGTACACCGTGAATTAACGGCGACCACTAAAGAAACTAAGCCGGGCGCGCAAGAGCGTGAGCAAGCTCACGGCCGCACAGTTCGAACCTTTTCGGCCAGCGCGGCGGAGGCGCGCAACGCACGCGGAAGGTTTCCCAACAAATGAGGTGGGTTGGATTTTGAGGGATGCGCGGCGGGACGGTTTGCTCGGCGGTTCGCATGAGTCCGCGCCTTGTATCCTGGTGTTTCATACTGACCGTGCTACCGCTGGCCGCGGCAGCTCCCGTCGTGTCCACGTCGGCCACCGCCCGGGCGTTCCACGACTCCAATCTCTTCCTGCAGCAGCCGATGCCGCTGGCCGCCGGGCAGACGACGGACGGCACGCCCCGCAGCGAGGACGCGCTCGGGCTCGATGCGAGTGTCGCGCTGGCCGCGGTCTGGAAGGTGCCGGGCCGGACGGCGGAACTCAGCTACACGCCACAGATTTTCCGGTACGTGGACCACGCGTCGGAGAACCACACCGACCACGCGCTCGCCGCCGGATTCGCGACCGTCGGCGGGCCGTGGTCGGCAGACGTGAAGGGCCGGTTGCTGTATGTCGACGGCTCCCGGGTGGCGCCCGTGTTCAACGGACTCGGCGGCTCGCCCGCGATGGGCGGAGAGCCGGTGCGGGGGCGGCGGGAGCAATCCATCCTGCGGGCTTCCGGCAAGGTGGCGCGCGCGTGGGAGCGCGGGTTTGCCCGCGGAATTTTCTCCAGCTTCGACCAGCGATTTCACACGTCGCAGGCAACCGGCACCGGGTACTGCAACTATGCCGATCGCAACGAGACGTCGGTGGGCGCCGAGGTGGGCTGGACGCAACGGGCCCGATGGACGTGGATCGGCGCCGTGCGCGCCGGATACCAGCGGCAGGCGGATGTGCTGGGCGTCGCGACCAATTATTCGAATGACTTCGTGCGGTACCTGGCCGGCTTCGAATTTAACGCCGCGTCGACGCTGAAGCTGTCCGTGCTGGCCGGGCGGGACAGCCGGCGGTTCGGGGAGTCCTGCCGTGCCGGATACGACCGGAGCACGACGACGGGCTATGGCGAGATCGCCGCGACGTGGACGCCGACGAAGCAGGACACGGCCACCCTCAGCGGCAAGCGGTACCTGTGGATGCCGGGAACCGGGCGAGGGATGTATGTCGATTCGCTGGTCGAGCTGGGCTGGAAGCGGAAGTGGTCGGCGGTTTGGACGACCGGGGTGACCGGGCGGCTGCACGCGGGCGACACGAGTCACTTCAATGCCTGGGCGCCGCGGCGCGACCGGATCTACACGGCGGGTGCGGTGGCGAGCCGCACGTGTGCAAACGGTTTGCGGGTGGATCTGGAACTCACGCGGGATATCGCGGTGTCGATCCTGGATCGTACACCGGGCCGGGAGTACACGCGGACGATTGTGGCGATGGGGGTCGGTCGGACGTGGTGAGGATGAGGTACGGGCATCCGTCCTTACGCAGGCGGGACGCCTATGCTACGCCGAGCCGACGGAGCGTGAGCAAGCTCACAGCCACACAGGGAGGATCCTCCTTCGCCGAGCCCACGGAGGACACCCGCGTGCGCCACGTAGATCCGGGGCTCGCGAGGTTCGGGCATCCGTCCTTACGCAGGCGGGACGCCTACGCTACGCTGAGCCGAGTGACACGACGCGGTGGCGGCGGGCTTGCGAAGCGCGGCGGCTTTGCAGACGCTGACCCACCGTGATTCCGCAGGGCACCTTTACTCTTCCGATCTGGTTCGACCTGGGCGCGACCTTCGCGTTCGGACTGACGGGGGCGCTCGCGGGGATCAAACGCGGGTACGACATCGTGGGGCTTTTCTTTCTCGCCCTGGCCTGCGGGCTGGGTGGCGCGTTGCTGCGCGACGGCGTCTTCCTGCCGAGCAAGGACCCAACCCCCCTGTTGACTGATCCGAGGTACATCCAGGCCATCCTGCTCGCCACCGTGGCCGGGGCGTTGTTCGGGCGGCACGTGAAGCGGTTTCGGCGCACGATCGCGTTGATCGACGCGCTGGGGTTGGGCGCGTACGCCGCCTTCGGCACGCAGAAGGCGCTTCAAGCCGGCATCGCCGCGCCGGCGGCCGTGCTCGTCGGCGTCATCAACGCGTCCGGCGGCGGGCTCGTGCGCGACATCATCACGCGGCTGGAGCCGCTCGTGTTCAAGCCCGGTCAGTTCTACGTCCTCACGGCGGTGGCCGGCTCCATCACCTTTGTGTTTCTCACGGTCCAGGAAGGCTTCAGCGCAACGCTCTCCGCGATGATCGCGATCGTCGTGACGATTGTGTTTCGCTTTCTCGCCATCCTTTTCAACTGGCGGACGACGGCCGTCGCGCCGGTTGAGGAGCAGGATCTGACGCCGTAAGGCGGGAGAATTTCAGATTTCAAATTTCAGATTTCAGATCGGAGAAGGCGCCCGCGCGAAAGACGCGACTGGCCGCGAATTCAGGCAACCGATCCGGTTAACCACGATACACGAAACACACGAAAGGAGACCGTGCTCACTTTCGTGTATTTGATGGTGCCGAAATTCCGGGACTGGAGTCCGGCGATCTGAAATTTGAAATCTGAAATCTGAAATATTCCTACTCCGGCACCACGTAGAGCTCGAGCAGGCAGACCCCGGTGGCGCCGTCGAAGCCTTGGGCGATCGCGGTGTAGTTGCCCGGCTCAACCGTGACGACCATCGCGCTGTCGCCGTCGCTTTCCCGCAGGGCGAAGGCTCCCGTGGCGGCTGTGGCCGCGGCCAGTTCCGCGGCCTGGCCGGTCGACTGCCAGCCCACGTTCGTGGCGATGACCTCCGACCCACGATAGAGTTTCAGCGAGGGCCGGCTGAGCGCGCCAGTGACCCCGTGCGGCACAAGGCCGGGGCCGATGGCACGGATCAGGAGGCGCTGCGCCGTCGGGCCGCCCACCACAAACCCCACGATGGCAACGTCGGCGTCGCGGCCGGCGTAGGCGCGGGTGGAGAGATTCGTCAGCCGGCCCGTGTTCGAGGCCTCGTACGCTTCGAAAAGGGAAATGCCCTGGCCGCCGTCCGCGCCGACCACGTGGACGGTATAGGAGCCTTCCTCGAGAGCCGGCAGGATCGCGGCATCGGCGGCGCCATCCTTGAGCGGGAAAGTGCCGATCGAGGCGGTCGCCTGGCGGAGGGCCTCGGTCTGACCATTTGTTTCCCAGGCGTTATAGGTGCCCACGAGTGCGGAGCCGCGGTAGAGCTTCAGCTGGGGTTTCGCCAGGTACGGCAGACCAAATTCGCCCAGGTAGGGCCCGACGCCGCGGACGAGCATCGGCTTGGTCGGCGCACCGGCGACGGTGAAGCCGCCGATCAGCGTTTCGATCCCGCTTCGCGCCGACGCCCGCGTTGATACATTCACCAGCCGCGGCGGCACGAGGTGCACCTTGGTGGTCGTGGTGCCGGCGCCCGGCTCGAGGCGCATCGTGCGCCGGACGGTCTGCCCGTTGTGCTTCACGACGACCTCGTAGTCGCCGTGGAAACCACGGCCGCGGTATGCTCCGTCTGCATCCGCGGCACCGGTCACATTGGTCCACCAGGTCGAGTACAGAAGCTCGCGGTACGCCGCCGCTGCCGGCTTCTCCGTCCAGTCCGCGCGGATCATGGCGGCCTTGGTGATCCAGTGCTGACGCTCCCAGAAGCCCCACATCTGCACGCCCAGCACCGACGGGTGGCTGAACGCCGCGGTATAGAAATCCCGCGTGTAATCCGCCTGCAGGTCCTCGTCGTCGCTGTTGATGTCAAACTCGGTGATGCGGACGGGCAGGCCGATGTTGGCGGCGTAGTGATCGAGGGTGGCGACGAAGTTTGCCGGGGGCGTCGGGTTGGCGCCCATGTGCGCCTGCAGGCCGATGCCGGTCACCGGCGCACCGAGCGAGCGCACGTAATTGGTGTTGCTGATGAAGTGCGCGATCTTGGCCGCATGGCGCGCCAGGTCGTCGTTGGCGTAATCGTTGAGGACCAGACGCGCGGTGGGATGGTGCTGACGCGCGGCCTTGAACCAATCGGCCTGGATCTGGTTTCCGAACAGATCCATGAGGTCGTGGTTGTCGTAGGGTTCGTTCTCCACGTCCCATTCGTACAACAGGTCACGGGTGGCCGGGACGATGTCGGCGATGTGGGTGAGGATCCGCTGCGGAATATCGTTGGGCCGGGTGTTCTGGAGGTCGGTGACCGATTTCGGCGAGTTGCGCCAGGACGGCCAGACGAGGACGTGTCCGCGGGTGGGAATCCCATGATCGTTGAGCCACTGGAGGCCGCGAAGCGTCTGCTCACGCCCATATCCGGCGCCCCATTCGCCCTGCCACGGCTGGGCCTTGAGATCATTCTCGGGGCTGGCGGCATTGAAGAGCTCCAGCACCTTTCGCCGATACATACGGCTGTCCGCGTCGTCCTGGACGAGACGGGACATCACCAGCGCCGAGCCGAACTCGAAGGCATGGCGCTTCATGGTCACGCTGACCTGCGCGCCGCTCACCGGCTGGTCATTGGCGTCGACCACCTGGATGGCAAAGTCGCCCTTGCGGTACTGCTCGATGCGGGCGTTGGCGGCGGTGCGCCACGCGGCGTTGGCTTCGCGACCGGGATAGGTCTGACGTGTCCGCGGCAGGGTGCCGAGCACCACGGTCTTGCCGTAGTACACGGCATCGAAACCCGCGATCTGGATGGTCTGCCCGCGATAACCCGTGGCCAGGACGATCGAGGATCCGTTGGCCGAGTAGGCCTGGATGTAGGCAAACGGCAGGGTGTATTCCTGCCACTGATCCGTGATCCAGAGCTCCTGCGAAAGGCTCTTTTCCCAATTCGGGGCGCCCCCTTGCACGTACACGCTCAGGAAGGCGCCGCCCGACTCCTGTCGCGTTTTCGTCATGCGCGCATAGAAGCGGATGAAGCCAACGTCGCCCGTGGTCACCGCCTTCGGAATCCCGCGCATCAGCTGCGCCTCCCACGGGTTGGAAAGATCAGCGGTTGTCTCCAGCTCGTAGCCTTCGGTCGCACCCGGTACGGTGACCGCAACCTTCGTGACGCGGGACTGGCCCTGATTGGTGTTGGTCCAATTCTCGAGGCGCAGTTCGGACACGAGCGGTTCCCCGGAAGGATACGGGGTCTGGGCGGACAGGGGCAGGGCGATCAGCAGGAGCGCGAACGCGGCGGCGAAGGGGTACCGCAGGGAACGGGGAAGCATGCCGGAATGGATACGCCGGCACCGGGTGGCAAGTCTACCTCTGAAATACGGGACCGTTAGAGTGACGCGGACCCCTGGCTGGAGGCATATGCCGGACTACGTCGCGGGTTAGAAACGCGTCCCCGGCGACCCGTTGGACGCCCCAAATGCCCGAACTGCCGCCGGTCGAAGCCTGCCGGGACCGTCCGAAGTAGCGCGAAAGCACGAAAGCGTCCCAATCGTGGGAATCGTCTTTCCCGGCGCTCGCACACCCGGAGCGAAGGCGAAAAAGCCCCCTGTTTGTTTAGCTGCTGCCTATCAGGATCTTGCAGATTGTTGAACCACTTGGCACGGCGGGTGCGATAAGGACCGCATTCACCACCTACTACTATGAATACCTTCCTCAAGACGGTTGCCCTCCTCCTCGCCGCCGGGATCCCCGTGGCGTTCAGCGCCGAGACCAATGGCGTCGCGTTGCCCGCCGCGCTCAACACCAGCGCTCTGTTCGGCTCGTTCGTCGTGACGCTCATCGTTCTGACGATGTTCTCCGACTACCGCCGTCGCTCGCTGGTCGGCTCCGCCACCGTCGAGCGTCTGGCGAGCCGCCGCTCGGCCTTGCGCCTCGCCGCCTGAGCGCCCGCTTGACACCCCGCGGCCCGACTTCGTTTCTCCCTTCATGTCCGACGCGCCTCCCCACCGCATCCTCGTCGCCGACGACCAGCCCGATGTGCTCGAAGCCCTCCGGCTCCTCTTGAAGAGCGAGGGCTACGC
This sequence comes from Verrucomicrobiota bacterium, assembly GCA_023457715.1. Classification (GTDB taxonomy): domain Bacteria; phylum Verrucomicrobiota; class Verrucomicrobiia; order Opitutales; family Opitutaceae; genus ER46. The sequence continues at coordinate 8,378 of JAEWKR010000017.1, read as the reverse complement.
CACGGAGGCGGTCAAGTCGCCCGCCGCGGTGATCAAGGCAGTCGAAGCCCGCGACTATGCGTTGGTCCTGATGGACCTGAACTATGCGCGGGACACGACCAGCGGTCTCGAAGGACTCGAACTCCTGCAGAAGTTGCAGGCGATCGATGCGGCCCTTCCCGTCGTGGTCATGACCGCGTGGGCCAGTGTCGACGTGGCGGTGGAGGCCATGCGTCGCGGCGCCCGTGACTTCATCACCAAACCGTGGGACAACCCGCGGCTGCTCACCATCGTCAAAAACCAGATCGAACTCGGCAGCGCCGTGCGCGCCTATCGCCGGCTGGAGCAGGAAAACCAGCTGCTGCGCGGTTCCGGCAAGGCAGGCCCGACGTTGATCGCCCAGTCCGCCGCGATGCGGCCTGTGCTCGATGTCATCGCCCGCGTAGGCCCTTCCGACGCCAACGTCCTCATCACCGGCGAGAACGGCACCGGCAAGGGGCTCGTGGCGCAGGCGCTGCATGCGGTGTCCGCGCGTGCCGGCAATCCCTTCATTTCCGTCAACATGGGCGGGCTCCCCGAAGGGGTGTTCGAGAGCGAACTCTTCGGGCATGTGCGCGGCGCCTTCACCGATGCGAAGGCGGACCGGGCCGGCCGCTTCGAGCTGGCGGATGGCGGCACGTTGTTCCTGGACGAAATCGGCAACATCCCGCTCAGCCAGCAGGCAAAGATCCTGCGCACGATCGAGACCGGCGAATTTGAACGGGTCGGCTCCTCGCGCACCTATCACGCCAATGTGCGGCTGGTTTCGGCCACCAACGCGGACCTCCAGGCCGAAGTCGCCGCGGGGAAGTTTCGTCAGGACCTTCTTTTCCGGCTCAACACCATCCAGCTTCATCTGCCGCCGCTGCGCGAACGCCGCGAGGACATCGAGCTGCTGGCCCAGCATTTCCTCAAGCAGCACGTCAACCGCTACCGCAAGTCGATCACCGGCTTCGACGAGACCGCGCTCCAGGCGATGCGCGACTACGGGTGGCCCGGCAATGTCCGCGAACTGGATCATGCCGTCGAACGCGGCGTGCTGATGGCGCCAGGCAAGGTCATCCGCGGCCCGGATCTGGGTCTCGCCGCCGGCCAGGCCACGCCGCGCCTCGAGGAGATGAGCATCGAGGAAGTCGAAGCCTTTCTGATCAAAAAGACCCTCGCTCGTTGCGACGGCAACGCCCGCAAAGCCGCCGAAGAGCTCGGCCTGAGCCGCAGCGCGTTCTACCGGAGGTTGGAAAAATACGGTTTGTAACGCGCTATTTTATTGCCGCAAAAAGGCGCAGAAGGCGCAAAAGACTGCGGCATGAAAGACCCTATCTTCCAACTCTGTGATGTTGTTCGCCAGACCAGCTTCGACCTGCAGCGGCATCTTCGGCACGGGCACGTCGAAAAGGTCTATGAGAACGGGCTCGCCAACCGACTGCGTAAGCTGGGCCTGCGAGTCGGACAGCAGATGCCGTTGTCGGTCTATGATGAAGATGGTACGGAGCTCGGTTCATTCTTCGCGGACCTCGTTGTGAACGAGACCCTGTTGATCGAACTCAAAGCCTGCCGCACCTTGGTGGACGAACATGTCGCGCAGCTACTCGGCTACATGCGCGCCTCCCATCGGGAGCATGGCCTCTTGATCAATTTCGGTTCACCGAAGCTCGAAGTCAGAAAGTTCGTCCTGACAGACGCGATCTGATCCCTTTCTTGCGCCTTCTGCGCCTTTTTGCGGCCACCCCCCTGCCCATCCCCATGCCTCCAACCCCCAAACGCAAACTCTCCCACGACCAGCTCGTGTTTGTGGATACGCTGCTGGCGGGGTTGCCCGGGGTCGCGGTGTCGATGTGGTTTGTTTGGCTCACGGAGGGACCGCACGAGGCGAAGCATCAGTGGACGCTCACTTTGCTGGTCGTCGGGTGCTGGCTGGGCTTTGCCACCGCGGTGCGCGTGAGGGTGATCCGGCCCCTGCAGACGATGGCCAATCTCCTTTCCGCGCTCCGGGAGGGCGATTTCGCCGTCCGGGCGCGGGGTGCGCGACGCGATGAGCCGCTCGGAGATGTCCTGGCGGAAATCAATACGCTCAGCCGCACCCTGCAGGAACAGCGCCTCAGCGCACTCGAAGCGACCGCCCTGCTGCGCACCGTGATGGAGGAGATCCAGATCGCGATCTTCGCCTTCGATGCCGACGGCAAGCTCAGGCTCGCCAACCACGCCGCCCAGCTCCTGGTCAACAAGCCGGCCGAACGGATCCTCGGCCGCGATGCCGCGGAACTGGGCATGGCCGACTGCCTCACGGGCGACGCCGCCCGCGTGCTCCATCTCAGTTTCCCGGGGGCGCACGGCCGCTGGGGGATGCGTCGGACGCAGTTCCGCGAGGGTGGCCGCCCCCACGAACTTGTCGTCATCGCCGACCTCAGCCGCACGCTGCGCGAGGAGGAACTGCAGGCCTGGCAGCGCATCGTGCGCGTGCTCGGCCACGAGCTGAACAACTCGCTCGCGCCGATCAAATCCATCGCCGGCAGCCTCAGCGCGCTCCTCAAGTCGCCCAAACGCGCCGCCGACTGGGAAGATGACATGCGCAGCGGATTGGACATCATCGGCACCCGCGCGGAACTCCTGGCCCGCTTCATGCAGGCGTACGCCCGTTTCGCCCGACTGCCAAAGCCGACCATCTCCCCCACCCCGCTCGCCCCGCTCGTCCAGCGGGTGGCAGGTCTCGAACGCCGGCTGGACGTCGTTTGCGAGGGCGGTCCCGAAGTGACCGTGCCGTGCGACCCCGCGCAGATCGAACAGCTGTTGATCAACCTCGTGAAGAATGCGGTCGAGGCGACCCTCGAGCAGCGCGCGAATGGACATCCGGACGCGGCCGTGCGCATGCGCTGGACGCGGAGCTCGCACGGGCTCGAGCTGCTGGTCGAGGACGACGGCCCCGGCATCGCCCAGGCCACGAATCTGTTCGTGCCGTTCTTCACCACCAAACCGGAAGGCAGTGGGATCGGCCTCGTGCTGTGTCGCCAGATCGCGGAAAACCACGGCGGAGCACTGACCCTGGCCAATCGCCATGCGTCGGGAGGATGCGTGGCCACGCTGACCTTGCCGGTGTAGCCGCGGTTCAGGCCTGCCTGCCCGGCGTTCGCTTCAGGGTACCGGCTGAAGCCGGCGCTACGGGGTGGTCACGACCGCCACCGCCGTCTCCTGTAGACTGTCGCGCCGGCTTCAGCCCGTACCCCACACTCAGGGCTCCACCGCCAGACGAAAGCCCGCTTTCTTCAGTGCGCGGTGCAAGACCCGGATGTGACCCGGATCGCGCGTCTCGACCGTGCAGAGTACGTTCACGGCGCTGACATCCGACCCGCTGAACGCGCGATCGTGAGCCACGTCCTTGATGCTCGCACCGCTGTCGGCGATGACCCGGCTGAGTTCCGCCAGGCCGCCGGGCCGGTCGCTGATGCGGGCCGTAAAGCGGGTCAGCCGCCCGTCGTGCACCAGTCCCTTCTCGATCACGCGGCTTAGGATCGCGGGATCGATGTTCCCGCCGCCCACGATCAGCGCAACGCGGCGGCCCGCCAGTTTCGGCAGGCGGCCCGCCAACAGCGCGGCGAGCGGCGCCGCGGCCGCTCCCTCGACCACTGTTTTCTCGAGCTCCAGCATCCGCAGGATCGCCAGCGCGATCCAGTCCTCGCTCACGGTAACCACCTCGTCCACCGTGCGGCGGGCATGCGCAAACGCGTTCGGCCCCATCGTCAGCGTCGCGAGACCGTCCGCCAGGGTCGGTCGCCGCCGGGTGACGACCGGCTTTCCCGCTTTCAGCGCCGCGGTGAAATTCGCTGTATGATCGCTCTCGATACCGATCAGCGCGATCCCGGGTCGAAGCGCCTTCAGCGCAACGCCCACCCCGGCGATCAGGCCGCCGCCACCCACCGGACAAAGCACCGCGTCGAGCTTCGGCTCCTGCCGCAACAACTCGAGCGCCAGGGTACCCTGGCCGGCGATGATCGCATCGTCGTCGAAGCCGTGGACGTAGGTCAGGTGTTCGGAGGCCACGAGTTCGTCGGCCTTGGCGCGCGCTTCGGCGAAGTCCCGCCCGTGCATGATCACGTGCGCGCCCAACCGCTGGCAGGTGGTGATCTTGATCAGCGGCGCGTAGTCCGGCACGACGACCGTCACGGGCACCCCCAGGAGCTTCCCGTGGTGCGCGAGTCCCAAGGCGTGATTGCCGGCGCTCGCTGCCACCACCCCCCGCCGCTTCTGGTCCCGTCCCAGCTGGAGGAGTGCGTTGCGGGCGCCCCGTTCCTTGAACGACCCGGTGCGCTGGAAATTGTCCAGCTTGCAGAAGATCCGCGATCCCGTGACCTCGGACAAGGGGATGGACTCGGCGCACGGAGTGAGGGTCACCCCGCCGGCGATCCGACGCTGGGCGGCGCGTACATCGGAGAGAGTCACGGGCATCCGGTTACGATGGCGGGCCGGGGGATTATTGCCAGCCTGCGGAGGCTTGGCGGTGGCTGCAGAGCTTCAGCCTGCAGGCTTGGGAAAGTCGCGACCCCTCGCTCCGAAACCCGCTTTCCCGAAACGCCAGGCTAAAGCTCTGGGCTACCAAGGCGGCGTGAAAAGCGTTGCTGGACGGGAAGACCCGGCTAGCGGTGTACTTACGCGCCCCGTGCGCGTTTCCTCATGTACCAGGTCACTTTCTCCGAACAGGCCATGGGTGAGCTCAACCGGCTCGACAAGCTCTCCCAGCTCGACGCGATCGATCCCATCAGCAGCCTGAAACCGGCCGACCTCGCCCACCCCCGCGAGCCGCTGGGCCATTTTCGCCGCGGCACCAACTCCTACTACCGGCTTCGGTCGGGAGAGTTTCGTTTCTATTTCGAGGTGAAGGGCGAGACCCTCCACGTCCAGTACATCCTGCACAAGAACTCGCTCGAGGACTTCCTGTTGCGGAACAAGCTCCCGGTGTCGGAGCAACAACTCGTCGAGCAGGACTCGAAATTCTGGAAGTACCTCGAAAGCCTGACCAAGAAATGAGCGCGCTCCCGCCCGATCACCTGCCACCCTCCGACGAGGACCTCGCCGAGCGGGAAGACCCGTACAACGTCAAGCAGGCGAGCCGGATCTACTTTCTGCCCAATCTGATGACGGCCGGGAACCTCTTCTGCGGGTTCATGGCGATCATCAGTTGCATTCAGGCCCGCCTGGCGGAGACAGCGCTGACGCTCGAATACCGCGGCATGATCAACGCGGATCATTACCGGAACGCCGTCTACCTCATTTTTGGGGCGGCAGCCTTCGACGCGCTGGACGGCAGGCTGGCCCGCATGGGTGGCCGGGAATCGTTGTTCGGGGCGGAGTTCGACTCGCTCGCCGACGTGGTATCCTTCGGCCTGGCTCCGGCACTGCTGATGTTCTTTTTGATCCTGTCACCGAGTCAGGGACAATTGTGGTTCCGGGACATCGGCTGGTTCATCGGCTTCGTGTACCTCCTCTGTGCGGCCATGCGGCTGGCCCGTTTCAACGTGATCACCAACCCCCTGCTTCGGCCGGGCAAGAAGGACTCGAACAAGGATTTCGTGGGCCTCCCCGTGCCGGCCGCTGCGGCCACCGTCGCGTCGCTCGTGCTTCTGCTGCTGAACCTGGCAGAACACGACAAGGCGCTGCGTGCGTGGGCGTACAGCCTGCCGCCCTTCATGCTGCTTGTCGCCGTGCTGATGGTGTCGACCGTTCGCTACCCCAGCGGAAAGAACATCGACCTGCAGACCCGGACGCGGATGCGTCCCTTCATCCTCCTGCTGGTGCTGATCGGGCTGTTTGTGCAACTCAAGCAGTATGCGCTATTTGCAGCATGCGTGGCGTACATCTTCTTCGGCCTGATCCGACACGTGCGCCGCGCCCGGGCAGCGCAACAGCGCGCGCATCCGCCCGTCGCGCCCAATACCTTGTGAAGAACCTGCGCGGTTTTTCTCGGCAAGTTTGCCCCTGCGAACAACGGGCGGCTTGCTCGGTTCCCCACCGGAGCTTTTTCACGGCCGCATATCGGGGTTTTCCCGAGGGGAAGTCTGAGTTACTGCAGTTGTTCGCAGCGTATATGACTACTGCTGTAATTCCTTATTGAACCTTTCTTCTTCTAGCCTTTGTTAATTTCGCAAAGCAGCGAGCACCCCGCATGAAATTCAAAATCAACCGCGATCACTTTGCCAACGGACTCGCCCAAGTCCTGAACGTCGTGGGTTCGAAGGCGACGATGCCGATTTTGAGCAACGTCTTGATTGAGGCGGAGAAGGATCAGATCTCGCTGACCACGACCAACTTGGACCTTGGGATCCGTTGCCGGATCAAGGCGGAGGTCAAGGAAACGGGCGCCGTCACCCTGCCGGTCAAGCGGCTGGCCGGCATCGTGCGTGAGCTGCCGAACGTCGATGTGACCCTCGACGCCACGCCGAATCACCAGGTCAAGCTGTCGTCGGGCGGCTCCAACTTCAAAATCATGGGCATCGGCAAGGAGGAGTTCCCTCCGCTGCCCGAGTTCGGGGAGGAGAAGGCTTATTCGCTCGAGCAGTCGGAGCTGTCCACGATGCTGAAAAGCGTCGCTTATGCCCAGTCGACCGACGAGACGCGCTACATCCTCAACGGCGTGTATTTCAATTTCCGGGACGGGAAGCTCTCGCTGGTAGCCACTGACGGCCGTCGGCTGGCGTTGATTTCCAAGGAGATGGAAGTGCCGGCAGCGAGTGCCGGCGCGATCATTCTTCCCGCCAAGACGGTGAGCGAACTCACCCGGCTGCTCGACAAGGGCGAGAAGGTGAAGATCAACTTCAGCGAGCGTCGCGCGGCCTTCCAGATCGCAACCGACAAGGACTCCAGCGGGCTCATCGACAACATCTACCTTTATTCGAAGGTGGTTGAGGGCAACTATCCCAACTATCAGCAGGTTATCCCGAAGGAAACCCATCAGCGCATCAAGCTGGAGCGCGAACTGTTCCTGCAGTGCGTGCACCGTGCCGCGCTGGTCTGCTCGGAGAAGGCGAATTCCGTGAAGATCAAGCTGACCAGCAACTTGCTGGAGATCACGGCGCAAAGCCCGGATTTCGGCGAGGCGCACGAGTCGATGGCGATCAGCTACAGCGGCCCGGATCTTCAGGTGGCGTTCAACCCGGCGTTCATCATGGACCCGTTGCGGGCACTCGCCAAGGACGAGGTCTTCTTCGAGGTGAAGGACGAAGTCAGCCCTGGCGTGTTCAAGACGCTCGAGAGCTTCGTCTGTGTGATCATGCCGGTGCGGCTGAGTTAAAGGCGAAAGCTGTAAGCTGTAAGCGATAGGCTGTAAGCTGTCAGCTTTCGCTGACGTGGCGGCGCTGCTTGAAAGCCTACAGCCTACCGCTTATCGCTTACCGCTCTCCATCCGCCATGCCGCCCACCTATCTCATCCTGGTCGCGATCGTCGTATCGCTGGCCCTGATGCAGATCAACCACCGGGTGGCTTCTCCGGTTCTGGCCATTGTTGATCGCTGGTTGCGGTGGTTCGTATTTGCCTTCGGCGCGGCGCAGTTGTGTCGCGACTTTGACCTGGTCGACCGCCCGTTCTGGGCGCTCGCCGCGACGTTTTTCCTGCTCTGGTTCATCGGGGAGACGCTGTACAACTGGCTGGCGATCAGTGCGCTCAGTGTCAGCCCCCTCCCCCTCTTCCCCCGCTACGTCGTGAATGCGACCGGGGAGGAATGGCCGATCCAGCCGCGCCTGATGAAGATTCGCGAATGGCTGCGGGCACATGGATTCCGGCAGGTCCAGGCGCTGAAGGCCGAGGTGGGTGGCGGCATCTTCCTGCGCGTGTCGGTATACCAGAATGCCGATGCGACGCGGCGCATCCAGATCACGTTCATTCCCCAGGCCAGCGGCGCCATCTCCGTCTGTTACGCCATCACCTCCGTCACGAACGACGGCAGCCGGTACGTGACGGACAACCTGTACATCCCGTTCGGCGGGTTTTATCCGGAGAACTGGTACGTGGAACGCAGCCCATGGCGGCGGTCTCTCGCCAGCCTGATTGCGCGGCACGAAACCCGGTTGCGCAAGGCAGGTGCGGCGGTGATGCCGTTCACCATGGACCCCATCGCCGACCTGAACGACGTCCAGCGGGAACTCGACCAGTTGAACACCGAACTGGGTTTCCTCCATCCACCGCCGCAGCGCGACGACTTCGGCAAGATCACGCACGAAGGCCGGTATCGGGTGTGGAAGGAAATCTGGACGCTGAACTACCTCGGACGCTCAATAAGGTATGAATGAGGCGAGAGGCAAGAGGGGCTGGAGGTCGATGGCGGGCGGGCCCCCCCCCGGGCCCCCCCCCGCCCCCGGGGGCCCCGGGCGGCCCC
>JAEWKR010000016.1 GCA_023457715.1 Verrucomicrobiota bacterium | reverse complement strand
GGCTGTAGGCGGTGGGCGGTGGGCGGTAGGCGGTGGGCGGGAGGCGGTAGGCGGTGGGCGGTAGGCGGTGGGCGGGAGGCGGTAGGCGGTAGGCGGTAGGCGGTAGGCGGTGGGCGGTGGGCGGTAGGCGCCTCCTGTGCGGCTGCCGGCTTGCGAATCGGCCGACCGCCCTGATGCGCCAGCTAGCCCACACACACCGCAAGCGCACGGCCACACAGGATCCTAAATCCCGGATCACGCATCTCGGATCTCGGAACCCGGATCACGCATCTCGGATCCCGGATCCCGGATCACGCTCGCGGGCACAAAAAAGCCCCGACGGGTGAGGCCGGGGCTGAAGGGGAAACGAGCGGGCCGGTTACTTCAGCCAGAAGCTGAAGTACAGGTACATGCCACCCACGAGCAGGGTGATCGCCCAAGCGAGGGTCTTGTTGCCGAAATCCCAGCTCTTGCGGATTTCGCTACCCCATTCGCCCCGGATGGAGGTCCAGGTGAGTCCACGCAGCTTCTCGGCGGTCGGCGCCGGCGCGGTGAGCGAAGCGACCACCATGATGACCGCACTCAACACGAACAGGACGCCCGTGGCGTAGAGGAAGTTGAAGTCGCCGATGGCGGCGAGGATCGCCGGGTCGTGGATCTTGCCTTCCGCAGCGCCGTAGAAGCCCTGCAGGGTCAGCTTGATCATGCCGAGCACGAAGCCGCCCGCGAGGCCCCACGTGGCACCGCGCGAATTGATGCGGTTCCAGAAGAGGCCGAGGATGAACACGGCGGTGATCGGTGGCGCGAGATACCCCTGCACGCTTTGCAGGTATTGGTAAAGGCCGCCGCCTGAGATCTTCGCCATGACCGGGATCCAGATCATGCCGAGGCCGACCACGGCGCCGGTGGCAAGGCGACCCACGTTGAGCAGGTGCTTCGCCGGCTGTCCCGGGCGGAGCTTGTCGTAGATATCAACCGTAAAGAGCGAGGCGCTCGAGTTGAAGAGCGATGCGAGCGAACTCATCAAGGCGGCGAGCAAGCAGGCGACAATCAGGCCGCGAATACCGACCGGCAGGAGGGTCTTCACCAGCGTCGGGAAGACCTGATCGCCATCGATGGTCGCGGTTGCCAGGCCCGCCGAGTCCAGCTTCATCGGCAGCTGGATGATGCCCTTCTGGTGCAGCGCCCAGCCGATCATGCCGGGCACCAGGAAGATGAAGACCGGCCAAACTTTGAGCAGACCGCCGAAGAGAGCACCACGGCGGGCCGTCGGGAGATCCTTTGCCGAGAGAGCGCGCTGGACGATGTATTGGTCCGTGCACCAGTACCAGATGCCGATGATTGGCGAGGCAATGAGGACGCCAAGCCACGGGAATTCCGGGTGCGACAACGGACGCCAGAGCGCGAACGCATCGGCGTTATCCTTTGCGAGGGTGACGAGTTCGCCCCAGCCGCCGAGCCGGTTGAGACCGATCGTGGTGATCACGGCGGACCCAAAGAGGATGATCACGGCTTGCGGCGTGGCCGTGTACATGATGGCGCGCATACCGCCGAACACGGTGTAGATGCCGGTCACGATGACCGTGAAGAACGCACCGAACCAGAACGCATTCTGCGGGGTGCCGAAGGTGTCGGGCAGCAAGGCCTGGAAAACGATCGCGCCGGCGTAAACCGTGACGCTCACCTTGGTGAACACGTAAGCGACGAGCGATACACAGGAGAGAATCGTCCGGGTGCGGGCGTTGAAACGTTTCTCGAGGAACTCGGGAATCGTCTGGACGCCGGACTTGTAGTAGAACGGCACGAACACACCGGCGAGGACAATGAGGCACCACGCGTGCATCTCCCAGTGGGCCATGGCGAGGCCGGTCGCGGCACCCTGGCCAGCGAGACCCACGATGTGCTCCGAACCGATGTTCGAAGTGAAGATGGACGAGCCAATCACCACCCACCCGGCGTTACGCCCGGCGAGAAAGTAATCGACACTGTCCTTTTGGTGTCGGCCGTACCACCAGGCTACCCAGCCGATGAGTACGAAATACAGGGATATGACTATCCAGTCGAGGAGGTGCATGGTCGAAGCGAGGAAAAGGCCGGATTACTTCACGCTGAAACGATGAATCGTGGTGCTGCGGTACGTCTCACCCGGCTTCAGGATGGTATTCGGGAAGTTCGGGTGATTCGGAGAGTCGGGGTAGTGCTGGGTCTCGAGGCAGAGGCCGCTGCGATACGGGTAGGTCTTGCCCGAACGACCGGTGAGGGTGCCGTCGAGGAAGTTGCCGGAGTAGAATTGCAGGCCGGGCTCGGTCGTCAGGATTTCCATGAAACGGCCGGACTTCGGCTCGTGGAGGGTCGCCGCGAGCTCGAGTTTGCCGCTCTGGTTGTCGAGCGCCCAGTTGTGGTCGTAACCGCCGCCGAACTTCAGCTGCTCATCCTGCTGATCGATGCGGGCGCCGATCGCGGTCGGCTTCGTGAAGTCGAAGGGCGTGCCCTTGACCTTGGCCAGCTTGCCAGTGGGGATCAGGCCGGCGTTGACCGGCGTGGTCTTCTTGGCGCGGATCATCAGCACGTGGTCGAGGATCGTGCCATTGCCTTCACCATTGAGGTTGAAGTAGGTGTGGTTCGTCAGGTTGACCGGGGTGGCTTTGTCGGTCGTCGCCTTGTAGTCGATCCGCAGCTCGTTTTTGTCGGTGACGGTGTAGGTGACCTCAGCCGTGAGGTTGCCGGGGTAGCCCATCTCGCCGTCCTTCGCGACGTAGGTGAGCACGAGGGCGGGATTGCCATCAATCGTCGTCTGGCGCGCTTCCCACAGCACTTTATCGAAGCCCTTGTCGCCGCCGTGGAGGGAACACTTGATGTCGCCGGGGTGATCGTTGAGCGGCAGCTGGTAGGTCTTGCCGTCGAGCGTGAACTTGCCGTGCGCGATACGATTGCCGTAGCGGCCAATCAGCGCGCCGAAGTAGGGCGATTTGGCGGCGTACTTCGCGACGTCGTCGAAGCCGAGGGATACGTCGGCCAGCTTGCCGTCCCGGTCGGGGACGAAGAGGCTGACAACGGTACCACCGTAGTTGGTGATGTCGGCCCGCAGACCTTTGGCGTTCTGCAGGGTGTACAGATGCGCCTCGCGGCCATCGGGGAGCTTACCAAACGATTTCGGCGCCGAGGCAGCCGGGGAGGCGAACAGGGCCGTGAGCGACGCGGCCAGCACAGCGAGGCTGGTGCGAACCAGAGGCAGGGTTTTCATGAAGGGGTGAGACCCGCGTGGGGACGGCCCGCGCGGAGGTAACTTGCAAGGACTGAGGAGATGAAAATTCGGGCGCAGCGCCGAAGCAATCCAACTCTGAGTCAGAACGCTCCAACAGTGGCACGATCCGTGAGGTTTCAGCCGATACGGCGCGGGCCCGGGCGTCAGTTAGATCGGGGCATGACGGTAATGCGGCCCCGCTGCGCGGGGCGGTTTTGGGTTTTGGGATTTGGGTTTTGAGTTTTGAGCGACCCACACGCGCCGCGGCGGCGCGATCATTCCAAAAAGAAACTTGGGGCGCGGTGGTCTGCCGGTTTAGACCAGCATCGTCATCCGAAGGGGCAAGCTAACACCGTCTTAACACTGGTGCCCTGGAGCCCGGTTTTGAGCGTGGTGCCCGTGCGCTCGCGCTTTCATTGGTGAGCACCGCGTGAGCGGCGCATCCCGTTTGAGAGAGTTCGCATACTCAGCATGAGCGCACGGGGCCGCCTTTGGGCGACGTCCAACCATCCCTTCGTTATGGCTCGTAAGCGCAAGACCAAAGTCCAAGTCGTACACACTCAGATTCGGCCTGATGTCGCGGCAGTCGATGTCGGTGCTCGTGAGATCTATGCGGCCGTCCCGCCATCGGCTACCGACCAGCCGGTGCGCGCGTTCCCAACGTTCACCGATGACCTGCGAGCGCTCGTGCGCTGGCTTCAGTCCTTTGGCATCAAGTCTGTGGCCATGGAGGCGACCAGCGTGTACTGGATCCCACTGGCGGAGCTGCTGGAGGAAGCCGGCATCGAGGTATGTCTGGTCAACCCGCGGCACGTTAAAAACGTCCCCGGGCGCAAATCCGATGTGATGGACTGCCAATGGCTGCAGTACCTGCATTCGGTCGGTCTGCTGCGCGCCGCGTTTCGTCCCGATGCCGAGGTCCGGTCCTTGCGGACTCTCTGGCGGCATCGCGACGGGCTGGTCCGGCGCGCGTGCTGGCAGACGCAGCATGTGCATAAAGCACTCGATCAAATGAACGTTCAGATCCATCACGTGCTCTCCGACATCAATGGCGAGACCGGCACCGCCATCGTGCAGGCGATCCTGTCGGGCGAACGTGACCCGGCCGTCCTCGCCAAGCATCGCGATCCCCGCGTCAAGGCGAGCGAGGATACTCTCCGCAAGGCGCTAAGCGGCGACTACCGCCCGGACCTCCTCTTCTGCCTAAGGCAGGCCTTCGAGGGATACCAGTTCACTCGCCAGCAGATTGCCGACACCGATGCCGAGTTGGAGCGACAGATGCGCCTCTTGGCTCCGGTCCAGGACGCCGCCTCCGATCGCCCGCAAAAGTCCGTGAGCAAAACCGGACCCCAGTTTAACAACGCCGCATTGCTGCGCGCCATCAATGGCGTCGACCTGTGCACCGTCCCGGGGATCAGCAATCTCACTGCGCAAACCGTCTGGTGCGAACTCGGCGGCGACATCTCCGCCTTCCCTACCATCAAACACTTTACCTCCTGGCTCGGCCTCTCCCCGGACAATCGCATCAGCGGTGGCAAACCTCTCTCCAGCTTCACGCAACGAACCAACAACCGTGTCGCCCGTGCACTGCGCCTGGCCGCCCAAGGCCTTCACCACGCCAAGAACGAACTGGGCGATCACTACCGCCGACTGCGCGCCAAACTAGGCGGCAAAGCGGCCAACACCGCCATGGCCCACAAGCTCGCCCGCATCATCTACGTCATGCTCACTCGCCGCGTGCCGTACCGTCCTGAACTTCACTCCGCCTCTGGCGATGCCCAGAGGGCAAGAACACTCAAATACCTAACCGCTAAAGCAAAGTCCCTTGGTTTAGCGCTCGTCCCTGACCCACTCACCAGCCCTGTTTCTTGAGAGTTGGGGTTGGGTCGATCTTGTGGGTCCACGCAACCCACGAAACGCGGGGTCGACCAAGGCATTTCGCGTCAACGCGGGAATGCCTGCTCAGAGCGCGCCGGCCCGGGTGGAAGTCACTCCCGGCCCCGGGCGATGCGGGCGGCTCTTTGATACTGGGCGCGAAAGTGGGCGTTCAACTCCGTCGCGAGCCGCACTTCCTCCACGCGATCCTTCGCGTTGAGCCGTGGACGGATCTCCTCGCGCGTGCGCTCGTAGCTCAACCGGTCGACGTTCTGCAGCACGGCCAGCGCGGCCGCGCGACGCTCCGGAGGCGCGGCTTGAATCTCCCGCCAGGCCTCCACAAGCGCATCGTGGTTGTCCATCCCCAAGACCCGGGTGACGAAGCCGATCTCGCGAAACAGATCGCCGGTCCATTCCGGCCGATACACAAAAGCCGTGGCATCGTCGCCATACGGGTCATCCTCCGGATCGCCTCGATGCCTGGCCGCCTCGTCGGCGTAAAAGTCAGCGCGGATGGGCATCCGCCGCAGCGCATACCGCTCGGGTCCTCCGGGGGCGCCGACTTTCAGACCCCAGATCCGCTGGCCTGCCGGCGAAAGCACAAACTCCAGGAACAACTCAGCCGCCTGCCGGTTCGGCGCGCCCCGCAGGAGCCCGATGGGATCCGCGGTCGCCGCCGAGCCGCCGGTCGGGGTCGTGTAGCCGATCCGCTCCTGATCGCCGCGGGCCCGCACCGCCTCCTGCTGCTGGCGTCCATAGAAGTCGATGCAGAGTCCGGCCGCACAGTCGCCGTTCGCGACATCGAGCGGCGGTTTTTGCGAGGCATCGGTAAAGTACCGCGCATTCGCCGCGAGGCGCTGAATGAGTTGCAACCCGGCCGCCCACCCGGCCCGCACGGCTTCGTCCGGCGTGGCATCGACGCCCCCCGCCACGCGCGCCGCGATCTGCTGCTGGATCATGGCCTCGAACGCTTCGCAGACCGAGCCGCTCTTGGCCGGATTGGCGAGACCGACCTGGCCCAACAGCCTCGGTGAGGCGAGGTCGGACCAGGTCCGGGGTTCCGGGACGTGCCCAAGTCCCGCGAGGTTCACCCGATTGTAGAGGATGCCGTAGGAACTCAGCGCCGTGCCGAACCAGCGGCCGCCCTCATCCCAAAAGACGGCGCCACGATGCCGGCGGGGGATGTCGCGATCGGTGAACCAGTCCGGGTGCCGACGGGTGAGTCCCGCATCGACGAACCGGCCGGACGCCGCCTCCCGGCTCGCCTGATAGGTGTCGCCGCCGAAAAAGACATCGATGCCGCAGCTGGTCTCCGAAGCCAGAAATGCCCGGCGCGCGGCCCACACCGCCGGCGGTGCCGCGGGACCGGTGGCCGGATTCTGCAGCCCGGCCTGCACCGCGGCATTCCACTCGCCACCCGCTGCCGTCCAGACCCGCGCGAAGACCGCGGCGTACGTGCTCTCCAGATACCGGACGATGTCGCCGGTGCCGCCCACAATCCGCCAGTCGACGCGCAGCCGGCGGCCGGTGCGCGCGCGATACCAACGTTCGAACGCACGACCGAACTCGTGCCGGATCGCGCCATTGTGCGGCGTGATGATCACCAGGGTTTCGTCGACCAAGCCCACCGCCTCCCGCTGCCGCCACGCGAACGGCAGGGCCAGGACGAGCAGCAAGCCGATAAGCAACAGAACGCGCATGGCACGGCGTCAACGCGTCAGCACCACCACGTCCTCGGGTTGGGCCCAGGCGTGGACCGTGGCGTCGGCCGCGTTCACAAAACGGGGGTTCAGTTCCAGCACCTTCAGGACGACCTCGCCGGCAATCAGCTCATATTGGGCCAGTTCGCCCAGGAACGTGGCGCGCCCGATCCGCGCGCGGACGCCGTTGAGCGTCGCCGGTTCTGTCTGCAGCCGCCAGCACTCTGGCCGAATCGACACGGTGATCGCCGTCCCCACCGCCGCGGCGGCGACGGGGTCGCCCCAGACGCCGCGAAAGGTGCCGATGCGCGTTTCGACCTGGGGCGCGCCGCCGTCAACGGCCGTCACCCGGCCGGGGAGCAAATCGGTCTCGCCGATAAACGTCGCCACCGCGATCGAACCGGGCCGGCGGTAGATTTCCGTCGGGGTGCCCACCTGGAGCAGGCGTCCGGCTTCCAGCACGGCGATCCGATCCGCAATCGACAGCGCCTCCTTCTGATCGTGGGTGACGTAGACGGTGGTCAGTCCATGCTCCTTGGCGATCCGGCGAATTTCGCCGCGCATCTGCACCCGCAGCCGCGCGTCGAGGTTGGAAAGCGGTTCGTCGAGAAGCAGGCAACGGGGCCGCACCACCAGGGCCCGCGCCAGCGCGACGCGCTGCTGCTGCCCCCCGGACAACTCATTCGGCTTCCGCTGCGCATGGTCGCTCATGTGCACCGTGGCGAGGGCCTCGGCCACGCGGTGCTGCAGTTCCGGACGCGGCACGCGGCGCTCCTCCAACCCGAAAGCCACATTCTGGGCGACGCTCAGATGCGGCCACAGGGCGTAGCTTTGAAACATCATCCCCGTCTGCCGGGCGTGAGGCGGCACCCGGGTCACCTCCTCGTCCCCGAAATGGATCCGGCCTCCGTCCAGGCCGTTGAAGCCGGCGATGCTGCGCAACAACGTGGTCTTGCCGCAGCCGCTCGGCCCCAGGAGGAAGAACAATTCCCCGGCGCGGATCTCCAGCGAGAGGTCATCCAGCGCGACGACGTCGCCGAACCGTTTGGTCAGGTTCCGGAGGTGGATGGGGATCATGGGCCGCCGCAACGCTGAACCGCGCGGAGTTCGGAGCCAAGTGCGGCTTGCGGCGGAATTCAGATTTCAAATTTCAGCTTTCAGAGGGAGCCGCTCCGTTGGATTGGGTACGTCGTCCCGCGTTTACGCGGAATGCGTTGTCGAAGCGTTCGCGAACCTTCCGCCTGAAGGCGGCACTACGTACCCAGACCGGCCCGCATTCGAGATCTGAATCTGAAATCTGAGATTCCGCTGCAGGCGGCTCCGAAATCCGCAATTTGAAATTTGAAATTCGGGCCTCCGTCCGGGACGCTCTCGCTTTCTCGCCATGCCGTCGAAACGTCCACCGTCGCGGAAGCCTGCTGGAACTCATCCCGACCTCTCCGAGGTCCTTCTCACCGAGGCGCAGATCAACCGACGCGTAAAGGCGATCGCCCGGCAGTTGAAGGAGGCGTACGGCAAGGGCGAGTTCACCATCGTTTCCTTGATCAACGGCGCGGTGATGTTCACGGCGGACCTGATGCGCGAGATCGACAACCCCGTGCGGCTGGACTGCATCCGCGTCTCCAGCTACGGCCTGAAGACCAAGTCCATCGGAACCCCCCAGGTGATCTACAGCCTGACACTGGACATCAAGAACCGGCACGTCGTGATCATCGATGACATCCTGGACACGGGGAAGACGCTGAGCCTGGTCAAGAAGCTGGTCCTCGACCTGAAGCCCGCCTCATGCCGGACCTGCGTCCTGCTGGACAAGAAGGAGCGTCGCGAAGTAGAGATGGAGGCGGACTTCGTCGGTTTCGACATCCCCAACAAGTTCGTGGTCGGCTATGGCCTGGATTTCGCCGAACGGTATCGGAACCTGCCCTACATCGGCGTCTTGAAGCCCGAGAAGCAGAACTCCGCCGTCTGGGCCAGCGGGTAAAATTCCAAAATCCCAAAGGTCCAAACGTCCAAATCTCAAATAAATCCCAAGCCCCAAAACCTAAAGGCCGGCCGCGTTCGATCGCCGCTCCTTTGGAATTTGGCCGTTGGGATTTCTTTGGAAATTGGACGTTTGGACGTTTGGGATTTTGTGCCTTCAGCGCTTCTTTCCCGCGCCGAGTTTCTTCGGACGCCCGTACTTCGCGGTTTTCGCCGGCGGGGTCAGCGCTTTGCGGAAATCGCCTGACTTAAGCGCGTTGATCTGGTCGCGAAGCACGGCGGCACGTTCGAACTCCAGCCGCCCCGCCGCCTCGGCCATCTCATCCTCGAGCTCGGCGATCACCTCCGCGACATCGTCGACGTTCTCCGCCACCGCGCCGCCGTCGTCGCGCTGGCCGGAACCGTCGTACACGCGGAGGCTGGCCTGGGCCGAGCGTGTCACGCTGCGCGGCGTGATCCCGTGCGCCGCGTTGTACTCCACCTGCTTTTCACGGCGGTAGTTCGTGATCTCCACCGTGCGCCGGATGGACTCGGTGATCTGGTCGGCGTAGAAGATGACGCGGCCCTTTTCATGGCGGGCGGCGCGGCCGGCGGTCTGAATCAGGCTCGTCTCGCTGCGCAGGAAGCCCTCCTTGTCGGCGTCGAGGATGGCCACCAGCGCCACTTCGGGGAGATCCAGGCCCTCACGCAGCAGGTTGATGCCGACCAGCACATCGAAATTTCCCAACCGCAGATTGCGCAGGATTTCGACCCGCTCGATCGCATCGATGTCGGAGTGCAGGTATTCCACCCGCACTTTCGCCTCCCGGAGGTAGCTGGTCAGATCCTCGGACAAGCGCTTGGTCAGCGTCGTCACCAGGACCCGCTCCCCTCGCTCGGCCGCCATCTTGACCTCCCCGATCAGATTCTCGACCTGTCCTTTGGTGGGTCGGATATCGATCAGCGGGTCCAGAAGACCGGTGGGCCGGATCAACTGCTCGGCGATCACCGCCGAACGCTTCAATTCAAACTGCGCCGGGGTGGCCGAGACATAGAGCGTCTGATTCGTCACCGAATCGAACTCGTCGAAGCTCTGCGGACGGTTGTCGAGGGCCGAGGGCAGCCGGAAGCCGAAGTTCACGAGCGTCTCCTTCCGCGCCCGGTCGCCATTGTACATGCCGCCGATCTGCGGCACGGTCGCGTGGCTTTCGTCGATGATGAGGAGAAAGTCCTTCGGGAAGAAATCGATCAGGCAGAACGGCCGCTCGCCGGGCTGCCGGCCAGTGAGGTGGCGTGAGTAATTCTCGATGCCGCTGCAGAACCCCATCTCCTGGAGCATTTCGAGATCATAGTTGGTGCGCATCCGGATCCGCTGCGCCTCCAGGTACTGGCCCCGGCCCTCGAAATAGGCCACGCGCTCGTCGAGTTCGCGGCGGATGGCCACGATGGCCGGCTCGAGTTTACCGCGGCTCGTCACGTACTGGTTTGCCGGATAGAGGTCGAAGACGTCCAGCGGCCGGAGGACATCGCCGGTCAGCGGATCGAACTCGCTGAGCGCCTCGATCTCGTCGCCGAAGAACTCCACCCTCAGCCCTTTTTCCGAATACGCCGGCATCACGTCGACGACATCGCCGCGGACCCGGAAGCGCCCCGGCTTCAGCTCGTAGTCGTTCCGCTCGTAGATGTTGTCGACCAGCTTTTCGAGGAAGCGCTGGCGACCGAGGACGCCGCCCCGGCGCAGGCTGATGCGCATCTCGGTGAACTCCTGCGGAGAACCCAGCCCATAGATGCACGACACGCTGGCCACGACGACGACATCGCGCCGGGACACGAGGGCGCTGGTGGCGGAAATGCGCAGGCGCTCGATCTCCTCGTTGATCGAGGAATCCTTCTCGATGAAGGTGTCGCTCGAGGGGATGTACGCCTCGGGCTGGTAGTAGTCGTAGTAGCTGACGAAGTACTCGACCGCGTTCTCGGGGAAGAAGTTCTTGAACTCCGAGTACAGCTGCGCCGCGAGGGTCTTGTTGTGCGAAATGATGAGCGTGGGCTGCTCCACCTGCGCGATGACGTTGGCCATCGTGAAGGTCTTGCCCGAGCCCGTGACGCCCAGGAGCGTCTGGTGCCGGTTTCCCTGCTTGATCGATGCCACCAGTTTCTCGATCGCCTGGGGCTGATCGCCGGTCGGTTGGTATTCCGCGTTGAGCTTGAAGAGCATGGGCAGTGAAAGTGAAGGTGAGCGTGAGAGTGAATGTGAGAGTGGCCGAATCAGACACGTTCACGATTCACGTTCAGTTTCCCCACCAGTCCGCAAACCAACGCGGAAGCCCGGCGGACGCAAACCGCGCGTCAGCGACTCCTGCCCCCGGTATGGCAGGAG
Source organism: Verrucomicrobiota bacterium (assembly GCA_023457715.1). Classification (GTDB taxonomy): domain Bacteria; phylum Verrucomicrobiota; class Verrucomicrobiia; order Opitutales; family Opitutaceae; genus ER46. The sequence goes on along the minus strand of JAEWKR010000016.1, from coordinate 8,672 downwards.
GGATTTGCAGACCTACGCCGCCAAGGCATTCCGCATAAATGCGGGACAACATACTCAAACCACGTGTTCGATGCTTTGGTACGTTGTCCCGCCTTTAGGCGGAAGGTTTGCTCCGCCTGATCCAAAACATTCCGCGTAAACGCGGGACTACGTACCAGAGCCGCCAGATTTAACCTCAGGCCGCCCGATACACTGCCTGGTGCCATTCGCCCTTGGCGCGCTTCTTCACGCCGCCGTTCTTGTTGGCGGCGAGGTGCTCGACGATCTTGAACACGAGCTCCGCCTTGTCGGGTGCACCCACCGCCTCGGCGAGCTGCTCGACCGTGTAGGCCTTGCCGGGATGCGCCTTCAGCGTCTCGGCGAGTTTCAGCTTCAAGGCGATGACGGCGCCCGCGGCCTTCTTTCCGGCCTCAACACCCGGCTGGTGGTAGGCGTTGATGCCCACCAGCGTCGCGTACAACCCGGTCACGCGTTCGTAGAGCGCGATCAACATGCCCAGCGTGCGCGGCGACACGTCCGCGACCGTCAGGGTGACGGAGCCGCGGTTCTTTTCCGTCAGCGCGTCGCGCGTGCCCAGATAGAAGCCCTGCAGGTAATCCCCGGTCGTGACGCCCGACTCGACCTCGATCGCGCCCCGGGCGTCGCGGTCCTTCAACACTTCGATGAAGGTCACGAAGAAATTGTTCACCCCTTCGCGCAGCTGCTGCACATAGGCATGCTGGTCGGTCGAACCCTTGTTGCCGTAGACGGCGATACCTTGGTTGACGACGTTGCCCTGCAGGTCGAATTCCTTGCCGAGCGACTCCATGACCAGCTGCTGCAGGTAGCGCGAAAACAGCAGCAGGCGGTCCTTGTAGGGCAGCACCACCATATCCTTCGCGCCACGACCTTCCGTCGCGAAGTGCCACATCAAGGCGAGGAGGGCGGCGGGATTTTCGCGCGTCACCGGCGTGCGTGTCACGGCGTCCATGGCCGCGGCTCCGTCGAGCATGGCCTGGATATCGATCCCCTGGAGGGCGGCGGGGAGCAGTCCGACGGCGCTCAGCTCGCTGGTGCGCCCGCCGACCCAGTCCCACATCGCGAAGCGCGCGAGCCAGCCTTCGGTGACGGCGATCTGATCGAGCTTCGAGCCGGCGCCGGTGACGGCGACGAACTGTTTCGTGTAATCCAGTCCCGCAGCCTTGAAGGCGGCGATCGCTTCGAGCATGCCGTTGCGCGTTTCCACGGTGCCACCCGACTTGGAGATGACGATGACGAGAGTCTTCGCGAGCTGGTTGCGCAACCCGGCCAGCACGTAGTCGATGCCGTCGGGGTCGGTGTTATCGAAGAAGACGACGTTCATTTCGTCTTTCCGCGGATGGCCAAGCGCGTGGTTGACCAGCTGCGGTCCGAGCGCAGACCCGCCGATCCCCACGACGAGGAGATGCTGGAAACGTCCCTTCGGGCCGGCAATGTGGCCCTCGTGCACCTTGGCGGTGAACTCCTTGATCTGACTCAGCGTCGACGTGATCTCGTTGGTGAGCTCCGGTTTCGGCGCCAGCTGCGGAGCGCGCAGCCAGTAATGACCCACCATCCGGCTCTCGTCCGGATTGGCGATCGCCCCACCCTCGAGTTCCGCCATCGCGCGAAACGCATCCTGCATCCGGGCCTCCATGGACCCGAGGTAGTCGTCCGGAAACGGAATCCGGGAGATATCGAGCGAAAGGCCGAGCTCCGCGTTATGGTAGAAGTACGTTTTGAAGCGATTCCAGGTCATGGCGGGAAAAGGGAGGAGGAGTGAGGGGATAAGGGAGTTGGGGATCGAAGAAGTGAGCGGTTGGGAAATGAAAGGGGTGATGTCCGCCTCCCGGGCGAACGCCTGCCCCCCATCCCCTTGCTCCCCCACTCCCTCATTCCCTTCTCCCTCACAAATACTTGTCGGTGACGGCGCCTTCGGAGGCGGTGGCGACGAGCTTCGCGTACTTCGCCAGCACGCCGCGGGTCTCACGGGACTTGCGGGGGGCCCAGTTCTTCAACCGGGACGCCAGCTCCTTCGGCGGGAGATCCAGGGAGAGTTCGTTTTTCACCGCATCAATGGTGATAGGATCGCCGTTCCGCAGCACGCCGATCGGCCCGCCCCTCGCGGCTTCCGGGGTGATGTGACCCACGACAAAGCCGTGGCTGCCGCCCGAGAAGCGACCGTCCGTGATGAGGGCGACCTCCTTGCCGAGGCCCTTGCCCATGATGGCGCTCGTCGGCGAAAGCATTTCGCGCATACCGGGGCCGCCCACCGGACCTTCGTTGCGGATGACCACCACATGGCCGGCCTTGACCTTGCCGTTGAGAATGGCGGTCAGCGCCGCCTCTTCGCCTTCGAACACGATGGCCTTGCCGGAAAACTTGAGCCCTTCCTTGCCCGAGATCTTCGCCACGGCACCCTGCGGAGCGAGGTTGCCGTAAAGGATCCGCAGATGGCTGTCGGGCTTGATCGGGTTGGTGAACGGACGAATGACGTCCTGATTCGCCGGGTACGGTTTCACGTCGCGCAGGTTCTCGGCGACGGTCCGGCCGGTGACCGTCAGGCAGTCGCCGTGGAGCAGCCCGCGGTCGAGCAGCATCTTCATCAGCGGCGGCAGTCCGCCGATGCGCGAAAGGTGCGCCATGCCGTATTTGCCGGACGGCTTCAGGTCGGCGAGGACGGGCACCCGCCTGCCGATCCGGGTGAAGTCGTCGATCGTCAGCTTCGCGCCGGCCGTATGCGCCATCGCAAGCAGGTGCAGCACCGCATTGGTGGAGCCGCCGAGTGCAATCACGACGGTGATGGCGTTTTCAAACGCCTTCTTGGTGAGAATATCGCGCGGGCGGATGTTCGCCTTCAGCAGCGCCAGGGCCGCCTCGCCGGCCCGCCGGCAGTCTTCCTTCTTTTCCTTGCTGATGGCGATCTGGGCGGAGCTGTTTGGCAGGCTCATGCCGAGCGCCTCGATCGCGGAAGCCATCGTGTTCGCGGTGTACATGCCGCCGCAGGAGCCGGCTCCCGGGATGGAGCAGTCCTCGACCTTCTTGAGTTCGGCGTCGTTGAGTTTGCCGGCCGCGTGCTGTCCGACGGCTTCGAACACCGACACGATATCGCATTCCTTCTTCGAGTCGGGATGGATGCCCGGGAGAATGGTGCCGCCGTAGACGAACACGGCGGGCCGGTTCAGGCGGGCCATGGCCATGAGACATCCCGGCATGTTCTTGTCGCAGCCGCCGATCGCAACGAGCGCGTCGAAGCCCTCGGCGCCGGTGACCGTTTCGATCGAGTCGGCGATCACCTCGCGCGAGACGAGAGAGTAGCGCATGCCCGGGGTCCCCATGCTGATGCCGTCGGACACCGTGATCGTGCCAAAGATGATCGCCTTGCCGCCGGCGGCGTTGGCGCCCGCCTCCGCATCCCGGGCGAGCTGGTCGATGTGCATATTGCAGGGCGTGACCATGCTCCACGTCGAGGCGATGCCAACGACCGGCTTCTTGAAATCTTCATCCTTGAAGCCCACGGCCCGGAGCATGGACCGGTTCGGGGCGCGATCGGGACCATCGAACACAATCGCGGAATGCTGGCGGGTGGAGTCGGAAGCGGAGCTCATAGGAAAGAGAGGTGCGAGAACACCAGACGGCACCCGGAGCGGCAAGCGCGATTGGCGGCAGCGTTCGAAAGAGCTCCCAGCAGTCAGCGTTCAGCCCCGAACCTTGGGCCGCAAAGAGGCACGGAGCGGCTGCGCCGCAACCAAATCAATCCATTCAACAGAAGGAAACGAAGGATTGCGGGATTACTCGGCGCAAGAAGTCGGGCTGGTCGTAGAGCCGGGTTGAGTACGTGGTCCTCAAGTCGCTCTCTTTTTTGCGTCTTCTGCGCCTTCTTGCGGCCATGGTCTTCCGCGGGCTTGAAGCTGGTCGCTGATCGCTGAAAGCTGACAGCTCTTCGCGATGATGACTCTGGTGAAAATCTGCCGTTGGTTGCTGCAGCGGATCGCCGGCGTCCTGCTGATCGCCCTTCTGGCCATCGCGGGCTGCGGGTTGTGGCTGTTTCTCCGCGACAACCTCACCGTTCACGAGTGGCAGCAGGATTCGCTTCGGCTGCTGTCGGGCCAGCGCGCGCAACTCCAGTCCGCCTTGAGCGACGTGGAGCAGCGACTGAACGGCATTTCCGAACGGCTCGCGGCCGAGCAGGCGCGACTGCGTCAGGCGGAGAAGGTGATCGCGGACCTGCGCGCGCAGGAAAGCACGTGGGACCGGCTGATCGGGAATCCCGAACAACAGCAGAAGAACGAGGAGCGCCTCGCGTCGGTCACCGCGTTGCACGGGCAGCTGCGGCAGACGACGGGGCAGTTGCAGGAACAGTACACCCGCACGACCTGGGAGCGGGACGGCCTCCGGCTGGCCCAGGGCAAGCTCGAGTTGCAGTTGCAGGAGCTGCAGACGAAGCGTTCCGCCGTGGTGGGCTACCTCGAGCGGATCTGGGGTTACGAGGTGACCGTCCTGGGCGCACGACTCCCGCTGCGGTGGTGGATCGCCCTGGCCGGGTTGTTGTACCTCGTGGGACCCAGCCTCGCCAAACTGCTCCTCTATTTTGGGGTCGCGCCCATCGTCGCCAAGGGGCGGCCGGTGCGGCTGCAGGAGCACGCGGACGCGCTCCCCACGCTCACGCAAAGCCGGGTGGCGCTGGACGTCACGGTGGCTCCCGGGGAGCGGTTGTGGATCAAGGAGGTGTACCTGCAGGCGGCGGACGAGGGTTTTGTCCGCCGAACCCGCTACCTGTTCGACTGGCGGCTGCCGTTGACGTCACTGGCCGCGGGGCTCGTGGAGCTGGTTGAGCTGGCGAACGCCGCACCAAGCCAGGTACCGGCTGAAGCCGGCGCCACGGCCGAGCAAGGCACCCCTCTGTCGGCGATGCAGCGCAGCCTGCGGGCCACTCTCTCGAACCAATCCGATCCGCACACAGAGCTGTCGCTCGTCTTCATTCCCCAAGGTGCGTCGCTCGTCCTTCGGCCGCGTTTCCTGGTCGGGGCGCTCAATGGGCAACCGGGCCGGCTGAAGATTCGTCGCCACTGGCAGCTCTTCCGCTGGCAGTCCTGGATGACGCTGCAGTTCCGGTTCTTTGAATTTGTCGGACCCTGCCGGCTCATTCTCGCGGGCAGCCGGGGCGTGCGCGCGGAAGACCTCACGGCGAATGCGGGCGCCGCCCTGCCCTCGCGCCGTACGAATCAGGACGCGACCGTCGGATTCACGCCCAACCTCTCCTACCGTCCGGTGCGCGCCGAAACCTTCTGGGGGTACTACCGGGGGATGAACCCGCTCTTCGACGATCTCTTCACGGGTCGAGGCGTCTTCATCTGCCAGCAGGTTGCCTCCGCCGGCGACGCCAGGAATGCCCGGAAGTTCTGGAGCTCGCTGTGGGGAGGGGTGTTGAAGGTGTTTGGGTTGTAGGGAGGCTCGGGGAGAAAATCCCGAATCCCAAAATCCCAAATCCCAAAAGTCCAAATCCCAAAAAAATCCCAATGATCAAAATCCAAACCCACATCACGCGGTTCGCGAGAAAGGCGGCGCTTCAGCCCGCCCCTTGAATTCTGGATATTGGCCCGCTGGGATTTATTTGGACGTTTGGACCTTTGGGATTTGGGATTTCCCCGGGACGGGGAACACATACCCGCGCAAGTACTCGCTTTCGGACATGGTTGCGAGGACGGCGTGTTGAAGGTGTTTGGGTTGTAGGGCGGCTCGGGAAGAAAATTCCAAAATCCCAAATCCCAAAAGTCCAAATCCCAAAAAAATCCCAATGATCAAAATTCAAACCCACATCACGCGGTTCGCGAGAAAGGCGGCGCTTCAGCCCGCCCCTTGAATTCTGGATATAGGGATTTATTTGGACGTTTGGACCTTTGGGATTTGGGATTTCCCCGGGACGGGGCCTTACTCCACCTGCAACACATACCCGCGCAGGTACTCGCTTTCGGACATGGTTGCGAGGACGGGGTGATCGGGCGGCTGGTGAGCCCATTCGAGAACCCGGACCTTGCGCCGGGCGTCGGCGGCCGCTTCGGCGAGCACGCCGCGCAGCTCGGCGTCCTGCATGTGATGGGAGCACGTGTAGGTCGCGAGCACACCGCCGGGGACCAGACGGCGCATCGCGCGGAGGTTGATCTCCTTGTACCCGCGCAGCGCGCCTTCGAGCGCACTCTTCGACTTGGCGAAGGGCGGCGGGTCGAGGATGATCACGTCCCAGAGGGGTTCGACCGCGCGGGCCGGATCGTTGAACCAGTCGAAGACATTGACGAGTTGGAACTCCGGATTGACCCCGTTGCGCCCGGCGTTGCGACGGGCAGCCGCGATCGCGTCCTCCGCGCTGTCGAGCCCAAGCACTTCCGTGGCCCCCGCGCGCGCCGCGTGCAGGGCAAACGATCCTTGGTTGCAGAACGCATCGAGCACGCGTTTGCCCGCGCAGTAGCGGGCGACCGCGGCATGCTGGAACCGCTGGTCAAGATAGAAACCCGTTTTCTGGCCGTGCTGCAGATCGAGCCAGTATTCGAAGCCCCCGATCTTCAGCCAACGCGGAGCCCAGTCGGTGCCCGAGCGCGTGTGCACCTCGGCGGGCAAACCCTCCAGCCGGCGGATCGGAGCGTCGTTGCGATGAATGATCTCGGCCGGCCCGAGCGCCTCGGCCAAAGCGTCATCCAGCAAGCCCGACCGCTTCTCCATCGCGAGCGACTGGATCTGCACCACCAGCGTGTCCTCGAATTGATCGACGACGACACCCGGCAGATCGTCGGACTCGGACCAGATCACGCGGCGCCCGGCCTCCGGGGCGCGCCGGGACACCGCCCGTGCCACCGCGCCGCGAAGATACGCAGCGTCGAGAGTGACGCGGTCGCGGCTCAACCGCCGCCACACGATCTGGGAGCGGGAATTGTAGATCCCGGTGCCGATGAAGCGGCCCGTGCGGTCGCGACATTCGACCACCTCGCCGTCGTGCTCGGGCCCGACCAGGGCTTCGACCTCGTTCGCGAATACCCAGGGATGCCCGGTGAGCACGCGCGCGCGGGCGTTGGCTTTGAGTTTGAGGGACGGGGCGTTGGTCACGCCCTCACCCTTGCGGCTTCGCGTTCACGCGCCACAAAAAAGATGCGCCTGCGGCGGCCGTGGCCTCGCTCCCGCGATCACCGCGTCGGAGCGGCGGCCCGGTAGTCCCCCACCACCTTCCGCTCCTTCACGACGATGACGCGCGACGCGCCGCTATTCGCCGGCCGGCCGGCCTCGCCGAAGACGAGAAACACCGCGGCTCCGTCGTTGACCAGACTTTCCACGCTGCGCTGGTCGTCGGCGCTGAGCATCCCGATCTCCTTCATCGCCCCGCGATAAAACGGACCCGCCGTGCCCACGTCGGCACCGAGGTAGGCATGAACCACCTCCCGCACCGACTCGGAACCGTCAGGCAGGTTGCGGCAACCGGCAGCGAGGGCCAGGGCAAGGATTCCAACGAGCAGCTTCTGCATAGGGATGAGGAAGCCACACGAAACGGCGGAACGCCAAACTATCAAGCCAGTAAGGGCTTTACGCCCGCGCAGCACGGGGTAAACCGGGTCGAACCTTCGGCGCCCCCCGGGCGGGCCGAAGCGTCGCCCCCAGCCGCTCGTGTACCAAAATCAGAAAATCGTCGTCATCATGCCCGCCTACAATGCGGCGCTGACGCTCCGCCGCACGTATGACGAGGTGATGGCGCAGGGAGTGGTGGATGAGGTGATCGTCGTCGACGACGCCAGCCGCGACGAGACCGTGCGGCTCGCGCGCGAACTGCCGCACACCCACGTGATCGCGCACCCGCGCAACCGCGGTTATGGCGGCAACCAGAAGACGTGCTACGCGGCGGCCCTCGCGCGCGGCGCGGACATCACCATCATGGTGCATCCGGACTACCAGTACACCCCCAGGCTGATCCCCGCCATGGTGTCCATGATCGCCAACGGCCTCTACCCCTGCGTCATCGGGAGCCGCATCCTCGGCAACCAGGCGATGCGCGGCGGGATGCCCGGCTGGAAGTATGTCGCCAACCGCGTCCTGACCCTGGCGGAGAATCTTCTGCTCGGGGCCAAGCTTTCCGAGTATCATACGGGTTACCGGGCCTTTTCCCGCGACGTGCTGACGAAGGTGCGCTGGCAGCAAAACTCCGACGACTTCGTTTTCGACAACCAGATGCTGGCGCAGGTTCTCTGGCATGGATTCACCGTCGCGGAGGTCAGCTGTCCGACGAAGTACTTTCCCGAGGCCTCCTCGATCAATTTCCGCCGCAGCGTGAAATACGGCCTCGGCTGCCTTGCCACCGCGGTGGAGTTCCGCCTGGCGAGAATGGGCCTGCGACACTCGAAGCTGTTTCCCGGATAGTCGCGGAAGAGCGGAGAGCCGATTGGTTGCTTGCGACTTCTGCAGTGCTGTCCTGCAGCATCACCCCGTCTTGCGAGGATTTTTCACCTAGCTGGGTCTCGAACGTCCGTCCTTACGCAGGCGGGACGCCTACGCTACGGCGATCCCGCTGGATTGATTCGCGGCGATGTCCGATCTCACTCCGTTCGGTACGCGCGCTTCGCGGGAGGCTTCCGTGTATTCCGTGTGTTCCGTGGGCAGTTTGGTTACGGCTCGGCTGCTCTATGCCTTCTTGCGGC
>JAEWKR010000015.1 GCA_023457715.1 Verrucomicrobiota bacterium | reverse complement strand
CCCCCACGGGGAATGGCTCGCTGCGCTCGGGGCTACGCCCCCCGCCTGCGGCGGTCCCATCTCCGCTCGCGGACTCGCTCCGTCAAACCCCGCGGCGGGGTTCGCTTCCCCGCGGCGTGTGGAAATGAAAACGCCGGGTTATCCTAAGATAATCCGGCGTTTCGAAAGTGGCGCCCCCACGGGGAATGGCTCGCTGCGCTCGGGGCTACGCCCCCCGCCTGCGGCGGTCCCATCTCCGCTCGCGGACTCGCTCCGTCAAACCCCGCGGCGGGGTTCGCTTCCCCGCGGCGTGTAAATGAAAGCCGCGGTAGGACGAACCTACGCGCGGCAAATAAATTGGCGCCCCCACGGGGAATCGAACCCCGCTTTGAAGATTGAGAATCTCCTGTCCTAACCGATAGACGATGAGGGCGGACTGAGCGGTCTACGGTCTGGGTTTCCGCGCGGGCGTCAAGTGTGGAGTGGGCAGGAATGCCGCGGTCAGACGGAGCTTTGTTCGCTTGCAGGGGCACCGCGGGCCAGTGTGTTGTGGCTCATGCCTTTAACCGAGCTGGTCCTGCTCGCCTCCGCGGTTCTTGTGATCGCGTTCCTTTACGGGTCAGTTGGGCACGCCGGGGCTTCAGGCTACATCGCGGTCATGTCCCTCGCGGGCATCGCCGCCACGACAATCCGGCCGGTGGCGCTGGTGCTGAACATCTTCGTCGCAGCGCTCGGCACGTGGCAGTTCTGGCGCGCGGGACACTTTCGGTGGCGGCTGTTCTGGCCGTTTGCCGTGTTGTCCGTGCCGATGGCGTACGTGGGCGGTTACCTGCGGGTGCCGAACCACATCCTCCAGGTCTGCATCGGCGTCGTGCTGCTTTTCTCCGCGTTGCGGTTTTTCGCCAAGCCGGGAAGCGATGACACGCCAACGCAGCAGCCTGCCCTGTGGATCGCGTTGGTGGCGGGCGCCGGTCTCGGGTTCCTCTCGGGACTGACGGGGACAGGGGGAGGCATTTTCCTCACGCCCTTGCTCTTGCTCCTCCACTGGGCGCGGACCAAGGAGGCGGCGGCAGTGTCGGCCCTGTTCATCCTCCTGAACTCGGCGGCGGGACTGCTGGGCAATTTCGCGAACTCACCCCATTTGCCGGGCTTCACCTGGGTGTTGCTTGCCGGCGCGATCGTGGGTGGGTACGCCGGCTCGTTCATGGGGAGCCGTCGGTTCGCGCCGCTCGTCGTGAAACGACTGCTGGCGGCGGTGCTGACGGTGGCCGGATTGAAGTTGATTCTGACCTGAACCGTCCCCGCCCTAACCAATCCCCGAAGGGACTCAAAGCTTTGCTACGGAGCGGTGGCGGAGCCTCTGGTGGCCGGCGAAAAGGTCTCAAGAACCGGCGCGAGGTGACGTAGACCGGACTGGCAACGGGGCCACGGCACTTCTATACGGGAGACGAGTCGTAGGTCCGCGGAGCTGCGTTCCTGTCGTGCGAATCGTCATCATCGAAGATCATTTCATGTTCCGCGAGGTCCTGCGCAAAGTGTGCGAGGATCTGAAACACTCCGTGGTCGGTGAGGCCGCCGACGGCGAAACAGCCGTGGAACTGGTCGGCGAGACCAGGCCGGACTTGGTGCTGCTCGACCTGCATCTCCCCAAAGTCGACGGCTTCGGCGTCCTCGAACAGATCCGCGCCGGGCAACCGGACGTTGGCGTGCTGGTGCTCTCGTCACACTGCGACGACTTCACGGTTTACCGCGCCGAGCGGGCCGGCGTGCAGGGGTTCGTCGACAAGAACAGCAACAGCATCGATTCGCTCAAGGCGGCGATCCGGGCCGTGGAGGCGGGGAAGCCGGCCTTTTCGGAGATGTTCCGGCAGATCCAGGCGCGGCGGCACAAGGATCCCGATGCCTTCGACAAGGTGCTGGGAAAACGCGAGCAGACGATCGTTGCCCTGGTGGGGCAGTCCCTGCGCGACGACGAAATTGCGCGGCGACTGGGGATCTCGGAACAGACGGTCGCAACTCACCGGCTGCATGCGATCCGCAAACTGGGACTTTCCGGGACGACCGAGCTCGTGCGCTACGCGCGCGATCGTGGGTTTACACTGGCGCCACCCCGGAATGACGACGCATTGCTGCCGTGAGGTGGTCCACTTCGGCGGCGACCTGAGGGAGCAGGGAGCGGACGGCGGGTTCCTCGCGGCGGCGCGCCGCGTCCTCCAACTCCGAGCACAGGGTGGTCAGGCGTTGGGCTGAAATCATCCGGGCGCTGCCCAGGAGCCGGTGGGCGGCATCGGCAAGGACGAGGTCCACGGTTCCCGCCGCGGACTGCACCGCCTGGTGAGCCTGGCGCAGCTCGCCAATAAAGCGTTCGGCCTGCGCCGCCAACCCGCCGGGAGTGCCCTCGGCGAGGTAGTTGAGGATGCTGAAATCGAGCGGCGGGACGGCCGGCGCGCTCGCCAGCGGGGCGTCGGCGTGGGCGCCCGGGGCCGCAAGCGGACCCGCGCCGGAAAGAAGCGCCTTGCGCAGCTTCTCGGGGGTGAGCGGTTTGCCGACGAAGGCGTCCATCCCGGCGTCAATGCAGAGCTGCCGGTCCTCCGCCGTCGCGTAGGCGGTAACCGCCAGGAGGAGCGCCCGCAGGCCGTCGGTCTCGAGCTCCCGGATACGCCGGGCCACCTCGGTGCCGTCGAGGTCCGGGAGGTTGCGGTCGAGCAGGACGATGGCGTGCCGCTTTTCGGCGAACATCCGGATCGCCTCCTCGCCCGTGGCCGCCCGATCGCACGTCAGGCCCAGCCTGCGCAAGACCGCGCGTGCGGCGAGGGCGTTGTAGTCGGTGTCCTCCACCAGCAGGATGGTCGTGGGGGCGAATTCCAGACCGTCCGCGATGGGTGCAATTTCCGTGAACGGGTTCAGCGGCAGCCGCAGGAAGAACCGCGAGCCGCGGCCGGGGACGCTATCCACGCCGACGGATCCGCCCATCGCATCGGCGAGCAGGCGGCATGACGCGAGCCCCAGTCCGGTTCCGGGAATATGCCGTTCACGGGCGGACTTCAGCCGGGAGAACTTGGTGAAAAGGGCAGCCTGCTCGGCAGGGTCCAGGCCGGGGCCCTCGTCGGCCACGGAGAACTCGATCTCGCCCGGCGCGCCGGAGGGCAGGGCGGCCGCCAGCCGGATGTGCCCCGGGGCGTATTTCAGCGCGTTGGAAACGAAGTTGACCAGGATTTGCTGGATGCGCCCCGCGTCGCCCTGCAGCAACGGCGGCAGCTCCGGATCCGCCTCGATGACCACGGCCGCGGACGCCTCTGCCGTTTGGGCGCGAAGCGTGCTGACGACGGAATTGAGCAGATCATTGGGGGCGAACGGAGCGGTTCGCAGCTCGACCTTGCCGGCTTCGATGCTCGCAAAGTCGAGCACGTCGTCGACGAGCGAGGAGAGGTAAGTGGTGCACTCGCGCAGCGTGGAAACCAATTCCCGCTGCTGTCCATCCAGCGGAGTCTCATCCAGCGCGAGCGTTATGCCAACGATGCCGTTGAGCGGATTGCGGATGTCGTGGCTCATGTTGGCCACAAACTGCGTCTTCGCCGCGTTCGCGGCCACGAGTTCCTCCGTGCGCACCTGGACCTTTTGCTCCAGCACCCGAGCGCGTTCGCGCAGGGCGCGCGTACGCCACTGCAGGCCGGCCAGAACCACGACGAGGAGACCGGCGGCCTCGAGCCAGAGCGCGGTCTTCGTGCGCCACCACGGCGGCAGCACCTCGAACGCGAGCACCGTCGGCTCACTGCGCATCCCGGTCTCGACGACCGCGCGCACCTTGAACAAATAGCGGCCATCGCGGAGACCGCTGAGTTCCCGGCGGCCGTCTCGGGTTGGAGGCTGCCAGTCACGATCGACGCCTTCGACGAGAGTCTCGAACCGAAGCTCGGAACCCCCACCGAAGTGTGCGGGCGAGTACTCGAACGCCAGGGCTTCGGTCGCAAAGGGCAGGGCAGCCGGCAGAAGCGCCACCGCGCCGTCCGCCAGCCGGGCGTGTCCCCGCAGGCGCGGTGATGCCGGCGTGGGGGCCTGCGGGCCGGCGGTGACTTCGTGCCGCAGGATCGAACGGCTGCCTGCGACCCAGAGCACGATGCGCCCCGGATCGGCCTCGACGGCAGCGAGCGCGCAGGGGGGGCCAATCACGCCGAGATCCGGAATGGCATGCGGCGACCAGGACCAGCCGGCGGGACCCCGGCTGATGCGGGCGACGGTGGCGGGCAGCTCCGGGGTGACGTCGTGGACGATCCAGAGGCTCCCGTCGGGTACGAAATCAGCGCAGGTGGCCAACGGACGATCCGGGTAGTTCAGGATTGGGCGAAAGCGGGCTTCGCCAGCGGCTTTTGCCCAGCCTCCCTTATCGGCAACGACGACAATATCCCCGGCGGCTGAGGCGCGTACGTACACCTGGCCGGTGATTTCCGGCAATCCACTCTCCGGGTCCGGGCGGGTTGGGATCGCTGGATTCGCTCCCTGGGGCGCGGCGGCGACGAAAATGCCCTGTGAGTCGGTGCCGATCCACAATCTGCCGTCCGAATCTTCCGCCAATGAGGCGGCGACGACGGGCACGTCTTTGACGATCGTCTCCAAACCGCGGCTCTCGGAATGTGCGACAATCGTCAGGTCGTAGAGCCCGAGCAGAATCTGTTCGGGTTTGATCCGCGAGCGTTGGACGGCCTCCGCCGCCGCCCCCGGAGTTGCAATGACCTTCATTTCGCCCAACGGGTTGACCCGGAGAAGTTCGCCGCCACGGCTCACCAGGAAGGAGTCGCCATCGGCTTCGACCGCAGCCACCGAACGCTGCCGGGGCGGATCGTCGATTCGGCGGAAAGAGCGGCCCGAAGCGTCGCCGACAAAGAGAAGGCTGGAGATCCCGGCGGCGACGGCCTCGCGCGTGGCGGCGATCTCCTGGTAGGGGGTCGCGGGCAGCCCCGCACGTTCGTCGTAAAGCCGCGTCCGAGGATCCACCTGAATCCGCTGGAGTCCTGTTTCTGCCGCGATCCAGATGAAGCCATTCGGGTCGCCGAAGACGGCCCGCAGCTTCGCCAGACCCTCGTCCTCGGTGATGATTTGCTCCAAGCGGTCGTCGGATCCGACCACCGCGAGTCCCAAGGGGGGATAGGTGAACAAGGCAATCCGCCCGTCAGGCCCTGCGAAGGACGTCGCCGCTCCCCGTTCGAGCAAAAGCGCGGAGGTTTCAGCGGGCAGTTCCCGTCGCTGGCCCCCGACGTTGACGATCAGCCGCCCATTCTGTGTCACCACCGACGCCAGCCCATCGCTATGAATCCAACGAACGTCCTCCGGAGCGTTCACCTCGAACCGGCTTAGGGAGGCGGGCCTCAGTCCCTCCCCGGTGAGGTGAAACAAGCCGACCTTGAGGTCATGCACATAGAACTCGCCGTCGAGCGTGTAAAGGCGGTGGTGCCCCAACTCGAACGGCCATGAGCGCATATTCTTGCCATCCCACAGGTAGATGCGCGTGAGCGTCAAAAACGCGACGCGGCCCTGTGCGGCCGCCTCCATGGTCACGACCAGGCCTTGTATCGCCTCGTCTGGGCGCAGGTGCGGACGGAGCGAGTGAAACCGCCACGGTTGCCCGACCGGTGTCTCCACCCAGCCAACATCGCCTTCCGCTGCAATCCACATCCTCCCGGTCTGATCGAAATCGATGTCCATCACACCCAGCACCCCGTCCATCGGGTGGTTCGACCAGGTGACGCCGTCAAACGTCATCACGTCATAACCGCCGACAATCAGGCGGCCATCCGGAGCCTGCTTCATGGCATACGCATACGGCCGCGTGGGAATCTCGGGCGCACCGTAGTTCGTGATGACGGGGAAACCGGGCACGACGGGCGGGACCGCAGCGAATGTGCTGAGGCTGAGAAACGCCACCCAGACGGCGGAAAGGAAGCGTCTGCCGGAATCACCCACGACGCGCCGTTATGGGGAGAACGCCGGCGGCTGGCGACAGATTTTTAACCTTGTTCACCGATAAAGTCCCCCTCCTGGGGGCGCCCCGACTACCGGAATTCCGGTAGTTTGAGCGATGGGAAATCAGTCGGGTTAGTGGCACCTTGGGGCCATGAACTCGAAACGATTCTTTGTTGGGCTGCTCTCCAGCCTGTTGCTGTCGGTCGGACTGGCCCGCGCGGCCTGCTCACTCGATCCCTTGGCCGAGGGGTCTCACCATTCGTCCCTTCTGCTCTCCATGGCGCCGGATACCGGCAGCGAGAACGGAGGCGTCAAAGGCAACGAGGGAGTCTGGCCGCCCAGCTGAGCCACGGAAACCCCATGCTCAACCTCGCCTCATTCCGCTATCGCAACGTGCTCGCCGAAAACGGCGGGCCCGTCGCGAGGTTAGAAACCGGTCCGTTCGACCTGCGTGGTCGAGCGGTGACCTTGGCCAACGCCACGCTAAGACCGGGGCTGGCCCGGCGCCATGACCTGTCGATCTTCAGCGCGACGGCCGACGGCTCCGGGGTCCACGAGCTTCCGGCCGTCGCCCGGCACATCGCCGTCTCGGAAGCCTTGGAACGGTGGTGCTTTGCGTCGCTGGTGGGCAGCGAACACGCCGCCGATTACGGCTTCGACATCGACCCGACGAGCTGTGGCATGTCGGCCTTCCCCGGGTTGTTTGGCCGGCAGGCGCGGAAGCGGTCCGTACTGGAGGCGATCGAGCGTTATTGCCTGATTGCGTGGTGGGAGGGCCGGCTGCCGGGGCGCCGGTTCGACACCGACTGGCCCGGCATTTCGGCGGTCGCGATCGACGGGCCTTTCGGCGGCATCACGGTGGTGGTCTACGGCCGCACCTCCTGGGGGGGCTATGTCTATGGCCACGCCGCGGACGAGTCCTTCTCCGGCGCCTGCGAGCGGGCCATCCGCGAACTCGCGCGGCATGAGTCGGCGCTCCGCGCGTGGTGGCTGGGCCGGCTCGTCCGGACGGGCAAACCGTTGACCAACGTCTTCGAGCGTCGGCTCGCTTTTTTTGCTTCGCCCGAAGGGTTTGAGCGCTTCCAGCGGCGGGTGAACACGATCGCAGCCCCGACCTGCCCGGAGCCGGAGATCATCTGCGACGCCGAAATACCGGGCCCGTGGAGCGAGTATGCCACCGTATGGCGCTTCGCGCTGAGGCCGCCCGGCCTCGGGTTCCTCGAGCCTGTTCAGGATTACTTCTTCCTCTGACCACGAGTCGGTTCCTCCAGCCCCGCTCCCGATGAAGGTATTGCATATCGAAGATGACGAAAACGATGCCGAGATCGTCCGGCGCCTCCTGGTGTCCGAGTGGCCGCATTGCCACCTCACGTGGGTGGCAAGTCGCGATGCGCTCGTCCGGGCCCTGCACGGAGGGCCCTACGACGTCATCCTTTCCGATTACGCACTGCCGTCGTTCGACGGGCCGGAGGCCCTGCGGCTGGCGAAGCTGTCGGCGCCCGAGACGCCGTTCATCTTCGTTTCCGGGACGATCGGGGAGGACCGCGCGATCGAGGCGATGCGGCTGGGGGCGGACGATTATGTGCTGAAGGACCGGCTCCGCCGGCTGCTGATGGTGCTGCCGCGGACGCTGGCGTCCGCGGCGGAGCGGCGGCAGCGGCTCAGCGCCGAGGCCCGCATCCAGGAGTTGGGTACGATGCTGGATCAGGCGCGGGAGGCGATCTACATCACCGACATCGCGGACCGGGTCGTGTACTGGAACTCGGGCGCCGAGCAGATGTTTGGCTGGACGGCGGCCGAGGCGGTGGGGGCCCCGGCGGACGCGTGCGTGGCCCCGGTCGTCGGGGCTGCCACCGCCGAATGCCGGGTCCGCCGCAACGCGGAGGGGGTGTGGGCGGGGGAACTCCAGGTGCACCGCCGCACGGGCGAGGTGCTGATCATCGAGTCGCGGCAGAGCCTGACGTTCGACCAGGCCGGACGGCCGAAAGGCTGGCTGTGCATCAGTTCGGACATCACGGCGAGGAAGCGGCTCGAGGACCAATTCCTGCGCGCGCAGCGGCTGGAGAACCTCGGGCTGCTCGCGGCGGGCATCGCCCACGATCTCAACAACATGCTGGCGCCCATCCTGCTCGCGACGCCGATGCTGCGGGACCAGGCCACGGATGCGACCTCGATCCAGCTGCTGGATACCCTGGAGCGCAGCGCGGAGCGGGGCGCGCACCTGGTGCGGCAGATCCTGTCGTTCGCGCACGGCGTCGCCGGTGAGCAGCACCTGGTCCAGGCCAAGCACCTCCTGCGCGACATCGCCGGAGTCATCACCGGCACCTTTCCCAAGTCGATCCGGCTGCACCATGCGGCCGACACGGATCTTTGGCCCATCACGGGCAACCCGACCCAGGTCCACCAGGTCCTGCTCAACCTGTGCGTGAACGCCCGCGACGCCATGCCCGAGGGCGGCACGCTGCGGCTGACGGCGGCCAACCGGCTCCTCGGCCCCGCGGAAGCGGCCCGGCTGCCCGGGGCCCGTCCGGGGCCTTTCGTGCTGATCGAGGTTTCGGATACGGGGACCGGAATCCCTCCCGAACTGCTCAAGCGGATCTGGGAGCCGTTCTTCACCACGAAGGCGCCCGGGGCCGGGACGGGACTCGGGCTCTCCACGGTGCGCGGCATCGTGCAGGGGCACCAGGGGTTCATCGACGTCGGGAGCGCAGCCGGGCAGGGGACGACATTCCGCATCTATCTGCCGGCGGCGGCCAGCCAGGTGCCGGACGCCGTCGTCGCGTCGCTGCCGCTCCTGCAGCGGGGCAAGGGCGAGTTGATCCTCGTGGTGGACGACGAGGAACAGATCCGCGAGATGATCGCGCAGATGCTCGACCGGCAGGGGTACCGGGTGATCGAGGCGGCGGACGGCATCGATGCCACCGCGGTGTTCGCCCATCGAGCGGCGGAGATCAAGCTGGTGATCTCCGACCTGCATATGCCCAATCTCGACGGGGCGAAGTTCGGGCGGGCCTTGCGACGGATCAACCCGGCCTCGCGGCTGCTGGTGGTCAGCGGGCTGGCCAGCGGGCTGGGCAACCGGGAGGACTATCGCCCGGAGGAATTCGCCGACGCGCTCCTGATGAAGCCCTTCAAGGCGGACGTCCTGTTGGAACTGGTCCACGAGCTTCTGTCGGCGCCCGCGCGGACGTCCTTCGTGGTGCGATGACCAGGCAGGCGGCGGAAGCGCCGTCGTCCTCTCGAACCCGTTGGGAGGGAGTTGGTGCTTCAGCCGCCTGCGCCGTCAGCGACGGGGCAGGACCAGCACGCTGGTGCGGCCGTTGTTGCCCGGCACGGCGTCGACCGTGCCCGCGGCATTGCGCAGGCTCGAGGCGATGGTGAGGTTTCCGGACGCCAGGGCGGTCGAGCTGACGCGGATCGCGATGGTGCGGCTCTCGCCGACCGCGAGCTGGCCAATGGCATGTTCCGTCGTGCCGTCGGCATTCACCGCGAGGGTCAGTCCGCTGACGGGCCGGCCGCTGCGATTCTGGACCGTGACCGACAGGGTGGAGGTCGCCGGGTCGAAATGGTGCGCGGCCACCGCCGTGTCGATCCGCGTGGGATTGGCGGCGTTCAAGGCCCAGCCCACGTTGAGGATTCCGGCGCCGAAGGCGGGGTCCGACCCGGGAGGTCCCGCGTCGCTCGTGTACTGCGCCAGATGACGCGCCGCGTCGGCGGCGGTGAGGCCGGGATTCTGCGCCAGCAGCGCCGCGAGGGCGCCGCTGACGAGCGGGGCGCTCGCGGAGGTGCCGCTGACCGCCACGCGGTTGCCCGCGGTCCAGGCCGTCTGCACGCCGAGTCCCGGGGCGGAAAGCCAGAGCTGGGCGCCGGAGTTGGAGAACGTGACCTGCTGTTCCGTGCGGTCGACCGCACCGACGGAGACCACCCGCGGATCAGCGGCCGGCCAGGTGAGTCGCGCGGCCTGGTCGTTGCCCGCGGCGGCGACAATGATCGTCCCGTGGCGCGACGCGTAGCCGATCGCGGCATCGAGCGCGGCGTTGGTTCCATACCCGCCGAGGCTGACGTTGATGACGCGCGCGCCGGCGTCGGTGGCGGCGACGATGGCGCGGGAAAGAGTGAAGATGTCGCTGGTGCCGGCCTCGTCGGTGACCCGGATGCTGAGCAGGCTGGCGCCGGGAGCGACGCCGGCGGCATCGGCCCCCTCGCCGGCGGCGAGCGCGGCGACGGCAGTGCCGTGTCCGTCCCCCGGTGCGGCCCCGGGACCCGAGCCCAGACCGAGATCCAGCGTGGTGAGCCGCGCGGGCGCGAACGTGGGATCGGGCGCGACGCCCGTATCGAGGATGGCGATCGTCACGCCGCGGCCGCGCCCGGCGCGATCGGCGGCCGCGTCGAGGAATTCCAGCGCCGTGTTGCCGAAGGGTACCTGCGTGCCGTCGGGGCGGCGCTCCCGCGGCGGCACTCCGGGCGCGGCGAAGATCAGGTTGGCGGATACGTCGGCGAGGCTATCCGCGGAGACGGCGAGCTCACGGGCGGCGCGCTGGCGGTCGTCCAGGCGGAGGCGCACCGCGTGAAGCGCATCCGAGCGGTCCAGGACGGTGATTCCTGCGGCGGCGGCGCGATCAAGAAAGGCGTGCAGGGCGGCCAGGTCCTTGAAGGTGAGCACGAGTTCGCCCGGCCGGGCGTCGCGGCGGTCCAGGAGACGGTCGATCGTCCCGGCCAGCGCGGTCAGATCATCGATCGGCTCGGACGCGGCGGCCAGCGGCGCCGGGGGAGGAGTCCGGGGCGCCCCCGCGCTGGCGCGGGCGGGTTCCGGCGCGGGGGGCGCGTCCGGCCGCTCGCGGCGCACGAACACGGTCGCTGCAAGGATGAGCAGCAGAAGCGCGAGGGGCGCGGCGAGGCGAGACATGCGGGGAAGGAAGCGGAAGCGCGGAAGAAAGCAACGAGGGCCGGCGGACGCGGGAGACCCTTCCGGCTCGCTCCGGATTAAAACGCGTGACGTGGGACGGCCGGCGCTGTTCGCTCGGGCCATGCGCTTTCCCCGGTTGCTGACCCCTGTTTTGACGGCGTGCATCATCGGTTCGGCCTGCTTCGCGGCCGACCCCGCAACGCTCGGGTTCGATCCCGAACGCCTGGCGCGTCTGGATACGACATTGCAGGCCAGCGTCGAACAACAGGAACTTGCCGGGGGCGTGATGTACGTGGCCCGTGACGGACAGATCGTGCAGCTCAAGCCCTTTGGCTATCGGGATGTCGAGGCGAAGCAGCCCATGACGGCGGATACGATCTTCCGGATCGCGTCGATGAGCAAGGCGGTGACCAGCGTGGCGATCATGATGCTGTACGAGGAAGGCCGCCTGATGATGCACGACCCGGTTTCGAAGTTCATCCCCGGCTTCAAGAACAGCGTGGTGGCCGTGCCGCCGCCCGCGGGATCGTCTCCCGGAACTCCGTACACGACCGTGCCGGTGAAACGTCCGATTCAGATCCGCGACCTCCTCACGCACATGGCCGGGCTGACTTATGGCGACGGGCCCGCGGTCGAGGACTACAAGCGGGCGGGACTTCATGGCTGGTATTTCGCGGACAAGGACGAGACGCTGGCGGACGTGATCGACCGGCTCGCGCGCCTGCCTTTGCACGGACAGCCCGGCGAGGCCTGGCAGTACGGTTACGCCACCGATGTGCTGGGCCGGGTCGTCGAGGTGGTGTCCGGTCAGCCGCTCGACGAGTTTTTCGCGACGCGGATCTTCGCGCCTCTCCAGATGCCGGATACGTGCTTCTTTCTCCCGCGCGACAAGGTGAACCGCCTCGCCAAGGTGTACGGACGCGAAGGCGGCCGGCTCGTCGTCGGCAGCCAGGGCCATTATGTGGACGGCCCCCGGAAGTGTTTTTCAGGTGGTGCGGGGCTGCTGTCGACCGCGGCCGACTATGGGCGGCTGCTCCAGATGCTGCTGAATGGCGGAACGCTCGACGGAGCGCGTGTGCTCAGTCCCAAGTCGGTGCAGCTCATGACCGCCAATCACACGGGCGACAAATACGGCGGGGACCGGGGGGCGTTCGGGCTCGGATTCTGGGTGACGACCGACGTCGGCGCGGCGGGGGAACTCGGCAGCGAAGGCGCCTACGGGTGGGGCAGCGCGTATTTCCCGCAGTATGTCGTTGATCCCAAGGAACGTCTCGTGGCGTTTCTCATGACGCAGCTCATGCCCGCCGGGGGTTCCAATCTCAATCAACGGATCAAGGTTCTCACTTACCAAGCCTTGGTCCGCTGACGATTCTCTATTGATCATAGCACCCCGCCGTTGACGGCACCTGCTTTCTCTCGAACCTCGCCCTTTACATGAGCTCTGACCGCCTCGTTTACATCGGTACTGATTCCGGCGCGACCACGTCCAAAACGGGCGGGGTCTGGGCCGACGGCTCGCCGATCTCCCTGAAACTCCGGCAATCCTCGACGAATTCCCAACTGGGCACCGCGGCGGTGATCGCGGGGTGGGTCGATGGCGTCACGGGCTTCCTGGCCGACAACAATCTCGGGTGGGACCAGGTCCGCGGGGTCGGTCTGGCGATCCCGGGGCCGTATCAGCGTTATGGAGTCCTGGACAAGAGCGCCAACCTGCCGGCCTCGTTCGCGGGCTGGGATTTCTACGCGGAATACTCGGCGGCGCTGGCCAGCAAGGCGGGCCGGCCGATCCCGCTCGTGGTGGGCAACGACGGCAACTACGGCGGGGTGGGCGAGGCGGCCCGCGTCCGCGGAACCCGCCGTGCGAGCGTGGTGATGCTGGCTCCGGGCTCGGGTCTGGGGGCGGCGTATATGGATGCCAACGGGCTGCCCTTGGACGGCGACACCCTGGCGGGCATGGAAGCCGGGCACATGCCGGCGCCGCTGCATCTGCTGGGTGGCATCAAGCCCTTCGCCTGCGGCTGCGGCCGGGACTGGGGCTGCGTCGAGGCGTACACGACGATCTCGGGTCTCCCGCAACTCCTGGCGCATTTCCTGCCGAAGTACCCGAACCACGAGCTCGCGACTTCGACGGCGACGACCAAGGAGAAGGTGCTCTCGCTCCGCACGCGCGCGCAGAAAGGCGATCCGCTGGCGCTGGAGATCTTCGACTTCCAGGCGCGCGCGCTCGGGCTGCATGTGGCCAATCTCGCGCTGGCGCTCGATGCCGAGTATGTCGTCATCGGCGGTGGACTGATCGATCCGGAAGCGACGACGGAGGAGTTCCGCAACCGCTACCTGGACGGGATTCGCAAGGCCGCCGAACCGTACCTCTGGCCGACCCAGCGTCGGTGCGTCAAGGTCGTGCCCGCGACTCTGGGCGAACTCTCGCAAGCGATCGGCGCCGCCCTGGTCGCGTTGTACTCGTCGACCAAGCAACCGGAACGCATCCCGGTCACGGGCACCGACCACCCGGTGACGGTGGTGATGTAGGGTGGAAATCCCAAATCCCAAAGAGGGGGCAAAGCGATAGGCTTTAGGCGATAGGCGTTAAGCTTCGATCTCCGGAGCGCCCGCAAGCGGGCAGCCTAAAGCCTAAACCGGAACGATTCAGTTAACCACGAATGGACACGAATCGACACGAATGAAGACTTGGGAAAATCGTCACTTCCGCGCAGGCACAAAACAGTGAGCGGGACTACGGACGGGCTGCATCCGAGTTTCCTCTCCTATTCGTGTTCATTCGTGTCCATTCGTGGTTAATCCGTCTGCAAAAGCCTAAAGCCTAAAGCTTACCGCCTACAGCTTGCCGATAATCGCGTCGGCCATTTCGCGGGTGCCGACGGAGGGCTTGCCGAAGGCGATGTCGCCGGTGCGGGTGCCGGAGGTGACGGCGGCCTTGACGGCGGTTTCGATCCGCGTGGCGATTTTTTCGAGTCCGAAGCTGAAGCGCAGCATGAGGGCCGCGGACAGAATCTGGGCGCAAGGATTGGCGATGCCCTTGCCCGCGATGTCGGGCGCCGTGCCGCCGGCGGGCTCGTAGAGGCCGAAGGGCAGTCCCAGCGAGTTCTTCCCGGCACCGAGCGAGGCGGAGGACAACATGCCGAGCGACCCGCAGATGACCGCCATCTCGTCGGAGAGGATGTCGCCGAACATGTTCTCCGTGACGAAGACGTCGAACTGGTTCGGGTTGCGGGCCAGCTGCATCGCGGCGTTGTCCACGTACATGTGACTGAGTTCCAGGTCGGGTGCGTGCTGCGCGACGTAGTCGGTGACCGTTTTGCGCCACAGCACGGAGGTCTCGAGCACGTTGGCCTTGTCGATCGAGCAGAGCTTTTTCTTGCGGGCGCGCGCCGCGGTGATGGCCGTGGCGGTGATGCGCTCGATCTCGCTCTTGCGGTAAACCATGGTGTCGACCGCCTGCACGTCGCCGTCGGGAAGGGTCGTGGTCTGCTTGGGCAGCCCGAAGTAGAGGCCGCCGGTAAGCTCACGGATGCAGACGATATCGATGCCGTCCGGGATGCGGTCGGTCTTCAACGGCGAGGCATCCGTCAGCTCCCGGTAAAGCAATCCCGGCCGGATGTTGGCGAACAGCGTGAAGTGTTTGCGCAACGGCAGGAGGGCGGCGCGCTCCGGCTGTTCCTTGGGCGGCAGCTTTTCCCATTTCGGACCGCCGACGGAACCGAAGAGAATGGCGTCGGCCTCCGAGCACACCTTCAGCGTCGAATCCGGCAGAGCTTTGCCATGGTTGTCGATCCCGGCTCCGCCCACGTCGGCCTTGGTGTACGAGAGGGTGAGGTTCTCCTGCTTCGCGACGTGATCGAGGACGCGCAGCGCCTCGTTCATCACTTCAGGTCCGATATAGTCACCAGCCAGGACGGCAAACTTGAGGGTGGGCATAGAAAAGCCGTCTGACGTAACGTCCCGGCGACGAAAGGGGAAGCGGAAAGGAGGGAGGGGGGAGGAGGGAGTGAGGGAATGAGGGAATGAGGGAGTGAGGGGGGAAGCGGGGTACCGGCTAAAGCCGGCGGTACTCCCTCAATCCCTCAATCCCTCAATCCCTCACTCCCTTTTCCCTTTCCCTTTCTCCAACGTATCCTCCACGTACAGATTCTGGACCAGCACCATCACCACGACGGCCAGGGGCGTCGCGAAGACGAGGCCGAGGACGCCAAACATGGTTCCGCCTATCAGGATCGAGAAGAGAGCGACGACGGGCGGCAGTTCGACCGCCCAGCGTTGGATGAGAGGCGTGAGGACGTTGTTCTCGATCTGCTGGACGACCACATAAACGATCACCGCCGCGACAACGACATCGGGGCCCTGGGTGAACGCAAGCAGGACACCGGGCACGGCGCCCACGAACGGTCCGATGAGGGGCACGAACTCAAACAGCCCGATGATGATGGCGAGGGGGAAGGCGAGGGGAACCCCGACGAGCTGGAGTCCGATGCCCGTGAGGGTTCCGACGGCCGCCATCAGGACCAGCTGTCCCCGCAGCCAGCGCCGCAGCGCATCGCCTGACTCGTCGAGTGCACGCGCCACGTGCGGACGCTGACGGGGCGGAAGGAGGCGGAGCGCGCCGCGGCGGTAGAGGCCCGGATCGAGGGCGAAGTAAACGGAGGAAAACACAATCAGGAGGACGAGGCCGAAGCCCTCCACCAGCGCCTGGGCGGCCAGGCCGAACTTTCCCATTCCGCCCTCTTTCATGGTGCCCTGGAGTCCCTCCACGACCGCAGGTCCGCCTGGGATCTTTTCGAGCGACGCGCGCGCGTGTTCGATCGCCTCAGGCAGCTTGTCCTTCAGCTCCATGAACTGTCGGGAGATGCTGGCGCCGAAAAACCACGAGATTCCGGCAAACCCCGCGACGAGCAGGAGGACCGCGAGCAGGACGCCCCAGCGGTGGCTGAGCCGGGTCAGGCGGCTCACCTGGGCGCCCAAGGTATGAATCAACGTGGCGAAGATGATGGCGCCGAACACGAGCACGATCACGGTCCGGTTCAACCAGAGCAGCGCCGCCACGCCGACGAGAGCGATGGCAATGATGGCGGTGCGGGCGACGGAGTGCGACGGGGGCGGGCGCGAGGCGTCGGACGGGGGCATGCGTCAAATGGACCCACGGCGACCCTGCTGGTGACGTGCGGCGCAGCGTAAGGGTTTCCCGGAGGCGGTGTGAAATCCCGGGCGCACGGCTGGGTGATCCTCGCGGTGACGACGCGTGCGACGGAACCACCGAGGCTGGCGCCACACTATGCCCTACCAACCCACACTCTTATGAAGAAAACCATCCGCACTCTCACGGCGCTCGTTGTCCTCGGTCTGGGCACGGTCGCCTTCACCACGGGCTGCACGAGCACCGCGACGGGCAAGAGCACCGGCGAATACATCGATGACGCCGGCATCACCACCCGCGTGAAAGCGGCCTTCGTCAAGGATCCGTCGGTCAGCGCCATGGACGTCGGCGTCGACACGTTCAAGGGAACGGTCCAGCTGAACGGCTTTGTGGATACGGCCGAGCAGAAGTCGCGCGCCGAGCAGATTGCGGCGAGTGTCCCCGGCGTGGTCTCCGTGCAGAACCAGCTGACGGTCAAGACGCAGACTCCGGGCTCGCAGAACACGCAGAATCGGATCAATCAGCAGCCTGCGCCGGTGCGGTAAGGGGTTCGCGGTTCCCGATCCTCGCCACGGAGAGCACAGAGCTCCGACCCAGCGATCACGGAGGCCGGGAGGCGTCCGTGAACTGGGAGATCTTTCGAGAGGCAGGCGTCTACACGGCGCCTGCCTTTGCGCGTTTGGGCGGCCGATTCTGAAATCTGAAATTTGAAATCTGAAATCCCGGCGCAGCCGGGCTAGCTCACATACTTCTGGACGATCGGAATCCGGCGGCCGACGCCGAAGGCCAGGGGGGTGATCTTCAGGCCGGGGGCTGCCTGCTTTCGCTTGTACTCGTTGAGGTCGACCTTGCGGGCGACGTCGTTCACCACCGCTTCGGCGAAGCCTTGCGCGATGAGGTCACGGCGCGAGAGGCCCTCTTCGACATAGCCTTTGAGCAGGGCGTCCAGGACATCGTACGGCGGCAGCGAGTCTTGATCAACCTGGCCGGGCCGCAGCTCCGCGCTCGGCGGTTTTTCAATCGTGTTGATGGGAATGATCTCCCGCTCCCGGTTGATCCAGCGGGAAAGCGCGTACACCTGCGTCTTGAAGACATCGCTGATGACGGCCAGGCCGCCCGCCATATCGCCGTAGAGCGTGCAATACCCCACCGCCACCTCGCTCTTGTTGCCGGTGGTCAGCAGCAGCGAACCGAACTTGTTCGAGAGCGCCATCATGAGGACGCCGCGGATCCGGGCCTGGATGTTCTCCTCGGTGACATCGCGCGGCAGGGTGCGGAACTGGGCGAAAAGCGCCTTCTCGCATTCGCCCACCGCGCTCGCGATCTGGATCGTTTCGAAACGCATCCCAAGGTTCTCCGCCAGCCGGCGGGCGTCGTCGCGCGAGTGCTGGGACGAAATGGAGGAGGGGAGCGAAACGCCCATGAGGTTTTCCGCGCCGAGCGCGTGGGCGGCGATCACGGCGACCAGCGCGGAATCAATGCCGCCGGACAGGGCGATCAAGGCGCGCTTGAATCCGCTCTTGCGGGCGTAGTCCCGCACGCCGAGCACGAGGGCGTCGAACGTGTCGGCCTGCTCGTCCTGCGCAAAAGTGGGCGCGAGCAGGGCGGGGACGCGCGGCGCATCGGTGTCCACCACTTGGAGGTGTTCGCGGAATGAGGGCAGGCCGGCGATGATCGCGCCATCGGCCGCGCACACGAGGCTCCGGCCATCGAAGATCAGTTCGTCGTTGCCTCCGACCGCGTTCACGTAGGCGACGGGGCATCCCAGGGCGCGCGCGGTTTCCGCGACCAGCGACTGACGCACGTCCTCCTTGGCGGCGTACCACGGACTGGCCGAAAGGTTGATCATCAGGTCGCAGCCCGCCGCGGCCAGCTGGTCCACCGGCGGCTGTGCGGTGTACAGCCGGCGGGTGGTGAAGCGCGGATGAGTCCAGATGTCCTCGCAGATCGTGAGGCCGATGCGACGTCCCGCGTGTTCCACGACCGTGGGCGACGCGGCCGGCTCAAAATACCGATCCTCGTCAAACACGTCGTAGGTCGGCAGCAGGCACTTATGCGCCATCGCCACGACCTTTCCGTCCGCGCAAAACGCGGCGCTGTTGTAGAACGGGCGGCCGACACCGCTCGTGTTGGGCTCGACCGTGCCAATGACGGCGGGGACCGGACCCACGCCGGCGACAATGAGCGCGAGCGACTCGACCACGTCGGGCACAAAGCGGCGCTTGAACAGCAGATCGCGGGGCGGGTAACCGCAGACCACGAGTTCAGGGAAGATCACCAACCCGGCTCCCTGCGCGACCAGCGCGTGGTAAGCCTCGAGGATCTTTTGGCGGTTTCCCGCCAGGTCGCCGACGATGGTGTTGAGCTGGGCAAAGCCGAGGCGCATGCGAGGAGGGAATGAGGGAAAGGGAGGAGGGGAAAGGGAGGAGGGGAAAGGGAGGAGGGAATAAGGGCGAAACGACGGGTGGGGCAAGAGGAGGCTTTCAGCGAGAAATCCCAAAATCCCCGGGCAGATCTCAAATCCCAAAGACCCAAATCCCAAAGAAGCTCCAAATTGCAAAGGGGGGCGTTGGACCTGGATTCCGAAGTAGCCACAGAGAGCACAGAGCTCCGACACATCCACCTTCGCCGAGCCTACGGCGGACAAGGAGGACACGGAGGCTCGGTCCTTGGACAAACCTTCAGAGGGGCGGGGTGCTTGGGTATGTTGTCCCGCCTTTAGGCGGAAGGTTTGGGGCAGTCCCTGCGGTAGCCGGGCGCATCAGGACACCGCAGGAGCGCCGCAGGGACGCGGATACCGCAAAGGGACGCCCGTCAGACAAAAGGCATTCCGCCTAAAGGCGGGACAACGTACCAAAGCCGGAATCCCCGAGCCGCCTGGCTTGGGTAGTGCCCCGCCTGCGGCGGGGATTTGAGATTTTGAAATTTGAAATGGGGAAGCGCGCAGCCCGCCTGCGGCGGGGATTTGAGATTTTCATTGCGTGACGCCCAAGACAGTCGCAGCGCCCGCCTCCGGCTCGGCTCTGATTGGGCCTCTGTGACCTCTGTGGCAAAATCGGTATTCAGGTTGGATATTGGAGCTTTGTTTTTTATTGGGATTTGGACTTTTGGGATTTGGGATTTCGCGGGGGCAGGGGCTTGCGCTACGTCCTTGGAACCTTGATTTTCGTCTGACTTTGAATCCCACCGTCCATGCTCACGTGCCGGCGCCGCGCCTTATCCTCGCTTCCGCGTCGCCGCGCCGACGGGAGTTGCTCGCGAGTCTGGGCGTCGAATTCTCGGTGGTGGTCGCCGGGGTGACGGAACACGAGGAAACCTCTACGGACCCGCGCGTGATGGTGGCTCACAATGCTGCGCTCAAGGCCGATTGGGTGGCCGAGCGCCACCCGGAGGCGCTCGTGCTTGGCGCCGACACTACGGTGTTCATCGAAGGCACCGCCCTGAACAAGCCGGCCGACCTCGACGGCGCGCGAGCGATGTTGCGGCGGCTCAGCGGTCGCACCCACACGGTGTTCACGGGCCTGGCATTCCGTCGTCGCGCGGATCGCCTGCGGATCGACGAAGGCGTGGCGAGCGACGTCACCTTCAAGCGACTGGACGACGCCGCCATCGAGACGTATCTCTCCCGGGTGCACGTGTTGGACAAGGCGGGCAGTTACGCGATTCAGGAGGAGCGCGATCTCATCGTGGAGCGCTTCACCGGCTCGTATACGAACATCGTCGGCCTGCCGGTGGAAACGACGAAACAAATCCTGGAGCGCTGCGGTCTCCCCGGCCGCACGTTTTCGCATCCCGCCGCATGACCGAGACCTACGCCGAGCCTTCCGTCGCCGCCTCCGCGCGAAACCTCGCGGCGCGCCTGTGGGATGACCCTGACGCGCGCTCCGCCGCGATCGGCATTCTCGGCGTGGTGCTCTTTTACCTGCTCGCTTTTCTCGCGGGGCCGTACCTGGTCCGGATCACGGCGAGTTCGCGGCTGCCGGTCGTGTCGACCCCCAGCCCCAGCCGGCAGTTCAATATCGAGATTTCCCCGGAGATGTTCACGCCGCCGGAAAAGACCGCCCCGCCGCCGCAGCAGTTCGTGGAGACAAACCCGGACGCGCCGGAAAACATCCCGGACCGCACGAACAACTTCGGCGCCCAGAACCAGCAGGTGGCGCAGGAAAAACCCACGCCGGGAGGCGAAAGCGAGCGCCCCGCGCTGGAGGGCAAGGCGGATTTCCAGAACAACCAGATCGTGAGCGGACAGCTGCGCGATCCGAGCGAGATCATTCCCACCGCCCCGCCCTCGACCGAGACGCCCGCGGAGGCGACACCCGCGCCACGCGCGGAACAGAATCCTCTCTCGGGCTTCGAGAAGATCGAAGGCGACAACGAGAAGGGCTATGGGACCAACATCGCGCCGGCGGCCCCCAACGCCCGGGAGGTGCCCGAGCGGGTCGAAGGCGCAGCCGATGTGCCGCTCGTGGAAGGTGCCACCGGCCTGCAGCCGGCCATCGATCGCAACCGGCCGCGTCCCCGGCCCACCATCGTGAAGCAGCAGCAGGTGCGCCCCGCCATCCTGGCGGAGAACAAACTGGGCACGAAGAACGTCGGGGTGACCGCGATCAACGCCAAGTTCAGCAACTACGGGGCGTACCTCCAGCGGCTCGTGGAGGCGGTGCAGATCGAGTGGGACGGGCTCGTCTCGAGCATGAAGGCGTATCCACCGCAGGGTACCTACGTGGTGGTCAAGTTCGTGCTGAACGCGGAGGGAAAGGTCACCGGAATTTCCAACATCGAGAACCATTCGACCGACGTCGGCAGCCGCACCTGCGTGGCCGCGATCACGAGCCGGTCGCCCTATGGCGAGTGGACGGAGGACATGAAGGCGGTTTTGGGCGAGGAGCAGGAACTGGTGTTCACGTTCTATTACCAGTGAACGCAGGTCCGGCAGCGCTCTGGAACGATCTTCCGCTTGGCCGTGGGGTGACGCTGCTCGCCGCGGACGGGAATGGGCTGGCAGCGTTCGAGAAGCCTGCCGGCGTGCTGTCGCATCCCAACGAATCCGGCGACGAGCCGCGCTCGCTGGTGCAGGCCCGCTACCGCCTGGACGGCGAGTGCTACGAATGGACCGCACAGACAGGGGAGATGCGACGGCTGTGGCTGTTGAACCGCCTCGATTCCGCCACGTCGGGCGTGATCCTCGTGGCGGCCACGGAGGAACTGGCCCGCGAGATCCGCGCGCAGTTCAAGCGCAAGCAAGTGCGGAAGGTGTATCAGGCGTTGGTGTTCGGCAGCCCGCGTCAGACCTCCGAGGTCTGGCGGGATCGACTGGCCGTGGAGAAGCGCGGCGGGCAGATCCGCACGGTGACCTCGGCCGGCCACATCCCTGCCGAGTGCCAGATGACGGTCGCGCGCGCGGGCCGCACGGAGCCCCGGCTGGCCCTGCTGCGGCTGGAGCCTCGGACCGGTCGCAGCCACCAGTTGCGGGTGCAATGCGCGAAACGGAACCTGCCGATCGTGGGCGACCAGACCTACGGAAATTTCGCGCGCAACCGGGAGTTCGCGAAGGCGACCAAGGTGAAGCGGATGTTCCTCCACTCGCTGGAGACGAGCTTTGACTACGAGTTCAAGGGGCGGACGCATCGTTTTGCCGCGAAGGCGCCGCTGCCGCCGGAGTTCACTGAATGGCTCTAGGCGGTAGGCTTTAGGCGGAACGATTCAGTTAACCACGAATGGACACGAATCGACACGAATGAAGACCTGGGAAAATCATCACTTCCGCGCAGGCACAAAACAGTGAGCGGGACTACGGACGGGCTGCATTCGAGTTCCCTCT